>JANQTK010000226.1 GCA_030731695.1 Polaribacter sp. | reverse complement strand
ATTACATCAAAAAATGGGTTCCTGATTTTCAGGAGTTTTCCTATCCAAAACCCATTGTTGAGCATTCATTTGCAAGAGAACGTTGTTTGAAAACCTATAAAGAAGCGTTGGGTTAATGATTTAAAGAAATACCTAAAAAAATATTGAATACTGCTATTTTTTTCTTGTACATCTACTTTTTTTATCATTAATTTGCGCCATCAAAAGCCGATGTAGCTCAGCTGGCTAGAGCAGCTGATTTGTAATCAGCAGGTCGTGGGTTCGAGTCCCTCTATCGGCTCAATAAAAGTCTCAAAAAGAGTTTTTGAGACTTTTCTTTTTTTAATTAATTTTCGGGATGTAGCGCAGTCTGGTAGCGTACACGGCTGGGGGTCGTGTGGTCGCAGGTTCAAATCCTGTCATCCCGACAATTTTTCAAAATTCAAAATGTTGACTTGCCCTATAAATACTTTTTTGAATTTTCCTCAATTAAATACCAATTCAACAAAAAATATTTAATATATTTACGCAAAGTCTATCAATCAACAAACTTCTAAACAAGAAATTTATATGCTTACTATAAATTCTTTAAATTCCTAGCAATTGAAATGAGTGCAATTGATATCAAAAGTGTAGATATTTTCAATTTAAATCCATTACCTTCATGGATTTTTGAAATAGGAACATCAAAAATTCTAGATGTTAATTCTGCTGCAATTGAACATTATGGGTATTCAAAAGAAGAGTTTTTAAAACTTACCTTATTTGACTTGCGTCCAGAGGAAGAAATTCCTAAATTATTAGACTCTCAAAAAAAAAATCACGCTTCCGAAGGAAATATTCATTTCGGAATTTTTATTCATAAAAAAAAGAATGGTGAGCTAATTAAAATGGATATTGTTGGTCAAAGAGTTTCTTTTTCATCAAAAAAAGGAATGTTGGTTGTTTGTCATGATGTTACTCAAAAACAACTACAATTAGAACAATTAAAAAAATCCGAAGAGCGGTTAAAATCAGCTACAAATATTGCGAAATTAGGATATTGGCGTTTAGATTTCAAAACAAATTTGCTTACTTGGTCAGAAGAAGTGTATCAAATATGGGAGACAAACGAAGAAGAAATAGAATTGAACTTTGAAAACTTCATTAAAACTATCCATCCAGAAGATTTAACCCATTTTCTTAATAAATATGAAAAATCAATTAAAGAAGATGGTATTCACGATGTTATTCATAGAATTATTTTACCAAATAAATCCATCAAATGGGTACATGAACAAGGAAGATTGATTAAAGATGCGCAAGGAAACCCAATAACTTACGAAGGCACAGTTCAAGATATTACCTCTAAAAAAAATGAAGAAGACCGATTAAAGCTCTTAGAAAGTGTTATATTAAATACCCAAGATGCTATTTTAATAACAGAAGCTGAACCTATTGATGAACCTGGACCAAAAATAATTTTTGCAAATGAGGCTTTTACCAAAATTTCAGGCTACACAGTTGAAGAAATCATTGGAAAAACACCAAGAATATTTCAAGGTCCAAACACAGATAGAGCCGAGCTTAACAAATTAAAAAAAGCACTTAAAAATTGGGAATCTTGCGAAATAACCACTATTAATTATAAAAAAAATGGTGAAGAGTATTGGGTTAATTTTAAGGTAACACCAGTTGCAAATGAGGTTGGTTGGTATACTCATTGGATTTCAATTCAAAGAGATGTAACTGAAGAAAAACAAAACGAAATTCAAAAAGATTTATTAGCTAAAATTAGTAGTAATTTTAGGGATGAAGACTCTTTAGTTTCTTCGACAAACAGAGTTTGTGAAACAATTTGTTACCATGGAAATTTTGATTTTGTTGAAATTTGGCTCCCAAATCTCGATAGAACAAAAATTAATCTTATCTCAAAAATTTGCAATTCTAAATTTGCTGAAAAGTTTTACGAAGGATCATCAGAAATAACCTCTATTCATCCACATGAGGGAATTTCTGGATTAGTTTGGCAAAAAAAATCTTCAGTAATTTGGGATAACATTAGTAATAATTTAGATTTTATTAGAAAAGATGCTGCTGAAAATTCAGGTATCAAAACTGTCCTTGGCATTCCACTTTTATTCAATAACGAAGTAATTGGTGTGATGATGATTGGAACAAAAAATGATACTCAATTTTTAACACATCATCAAAAAACATTTGAAAAACTGAAAGAGTTTATTGGCTCTGAAATCAATCGAAAAAAACTTGAAAATGATTTAAACCATTTGTACGATGCTGTTCCTGATTTAATTTGCGTAACCGATTTGAATGGTAAATTCTTAAAAATAAACAAAGCTGGTTGTGAAATCATTGGATATCAAGAAGATGAAATATTGCACTATAATTTTGAAAAATTTATTCATCCTGATGATAAAAACATTTCTAATTCAAATTTAAAAAATCTCAATAAAGGTAATAATACTCTCAATTTTCAAAACAGATTCATAAAAAAGAATGGTGAAATTGTTTGGTTGAACTGGACAAGCAATGCCAATTTAGAGGAAGGATTAATTTATGCTTCTGCAAAAAATATTACACAGGAAATAAGACTTTTAGACCTAACAACACAAACATCAAAATTAGCCAGAATTGGAAGTTGGGAGGTTGATTTGATCAATAATAAGTTATATTGGACTGATATGGTTCATGAACTTCATGAAACTGACCCTAAGACATTTTTACCTAGTCTTGATTCAGGAATTAATTTTTATAGAGACGATTTTAAAGATTTAGTTGCAAAAAATGTTTCTAACTGTATAGAATTTGGAACTCCTTTCAACTTTGAAGCTGTTTTAGTTACCGCGAAAAATAATGAATTATGGGTAAAAGGCATTGGAAATGCTGAATTTGTTAATGGAAAATGCCATAGAATTTTTGGTAGTTTTCAAGATATAAACGAACTTAAACAAACTGAATTACGATATCAATCTTTAGCAGATAATTTACCAGGTGTTGCATATCAATATTTAATACATCCTGATGGTACTGATTCTATTAGATACGTTACAAAAGGTTCATATGAACTTTGGGGATATAGTCCAGAAGAAGTAACGAAAAATGTCAATTTACTTTGGAGACAAATTGAACTTGGTGGAAGTTTAGAACGTGTTAAAAAAACTGTTTTAGAATCTATGACGTCAAAATCAAAATGGACTGCAACATGGCGAAATGTGAAACCAAATGGTGAGGTTAAAACCTATTTAGGATTAGGAACTCCAAGTTATTTAATTGATGGCACAACACTTTTTAACTCAGTTGTTTTAGATGTTACTTATGAGGAAAAAAACAAAGAATTATTAGAGCAAACCTCAAGATTAGCCAGAATTGGAAGTTGGGAGGTTGACTTGGTCAATAACCAATTATTTTGG
>JANQTK010000225.1 GCA_030731695.1 Polaribacter sp. | reverse complement strand
CCAATTCCTGAAAAACTGTCAATTCTGCTTCTGTTTGCCTTTTTAAAACTACCTTTAAAAATATATGGAATTTGTAATTTATCGGTAATTGCAACTATTTTTTCAGCAATTCTTAATGCCATTTCTTCGCCTTCGATAGCACAAGGACCAGATAATAAGAAAAAATTATTTGCATCAACGTTTTTTATATTTGGAATTTCAGATAAAATCATTTTGATTAAAATTTTTGTAAAAGTACGAAAAATTATTGCCTACATTTATGCTTTTAAAATTCAAAAAAACATGAATAAAATAATCTATTTTTCTTTATTATCAATTGGCATTATTTCTTGTAATACGAGTCAATCAGTTGTAAAAAATAAACAATCAGAAACCGTTTCAATACCCAATAAATCAAGTTTTTTTATTGATTCAGTAACTGTAAAAAAGCATTTATATACGCTAGCTTCTGATGAAATGGAAGGAAGAAAAACTGGAACTCCTGGTATTGAAAAAGCTGCTCAATATATTGAAAATGAGTTTGAAAGAATTGGATTGACCACTTTTGATGGATTGGATTCGTACAGACAAACTTTTTCTTTTACACCAAGAAGAAGTAAGGATGAAATTACTAGCGCTAATATTATTGGAGTTTTAGAAGGGAAAAGTAAAAAAGATGAATATGTAATTATTTCAGCACATTATGATCATTTAGGAATCATAAATAAAGAAGGACAATTAGACAGTATATACAATGGTGCCAATGATGATGCATCTGGTGTAACTGCTGTTTTAATTTTGGCGGATTATTTTAAAAAGAAAAATAATAACGAAAGAACCCTAGTTTTTGTGGCTTTTACAGGCGAAGAAATGGGTTTAATTGGTTCAACTCATTTTGGAAAAGGAATTGATGCAACTAAATTTGTAGCAGGAATCAATTTAGAAATGATTGGTAAAACACCTAGTTTTGGGCCAAATACAGCTTGGTTAACTGGTTTTGAACGCTCTGATTTCGGAAAAATTATTCAAAAAAATTTAGAAGGCACAGGGTATCAGCTTTTTCCAGATCCTTATGATAAATTCAACTTGTTTTTTAGATCTGACAATGCTTCTTTGGCACGTTTAGGGGTGCCATCGCATACATTTTCAACGACTCCAATTGATGTAGATAAAGATTATCATCAGGCATCTGATGAGGCAACTACGTTAAATATGACTGTAATTACACAAACCATTCAAGCAGTTGCCAAAGGAACAGAAAGTATTATTACAGGACAAGATACACCTACAAGAGTTGTTATTGAAGAAAAAAAATAAGGAAAATGAATCGTTTTCTGTGCTTTTTTTTATTGATATTGATGAGTTGTTCATCAGCTAAAGTGGTTACTGATTTTGAGGATAACACTGATTTTTCGAACTATAAAACCTATGGATTTTATCAAAATGTAGGAAATGGTTTGAATGAGTTAGATGTTAAAAGAATCATTCGTACTATAGATACTACCCTGCAGCAAAAAGGACTTAAATTCAGTGATTCACCAGATTTTTATATTGATTTTAGCTCAAAAAAATCAGATGAATTACCAAGAACTTCTCTAGCAATTGGCTTTGGTAATGTTGGGGTAAATACAGCTTATGGAGTTTCGGGTGGAATTCCAGTTGGCAAAAAGAAAGTATTAGAAATTATATCGATTGAATTTTTAACTCCTAACACTGAAAGGTTAATTTGGCACGCTTTTTTGGAAAGTAAAGTAAATGAAAAACGAACTCCGCAAGAAAAAGAGGCGTATTTTAAAGAAATTGTTTCAAAAATTTTAAGCGAATATCCTCCAAAATAAAAATAATCCTCTAAAGAAATTTAGAGGATTATTTTACTATTCTTTTTATAATTGCTTAAAACTGATATCTTACAGATAAAGCAACATCAGATTCTAATCCGTTTAAACCGCCAGCAATACCAACTTCAGGTCTGTAATCAATTGATATTAAAACGGGTACATTAAAATTATATTCAATACCAATAACACCTGCAGCATAAATTCCAGTATCACCTGCAGAAACCAATCCACCTCCAAAACCAGCATACCAATTAAAACGATCTTCTAAATTCCAAACCCATTGATACAAACCTGTAGCTTTAAAGTTTGCAAATTCGTTTGCTAAGCCTAAATCAATTTCCAAACGGTTATTACTTCCTAGCGCTTTTTGATAAGAGATTTCACCACCCAATCCATTTCCTCCTCCAAAACGAAGACCAATAGCATTGTTAGCAATATCTTGTGCATTTATTGTTAACGTTGTCGCTAACATAATCCCAAAAGCAATCATTATTTTTTTCATTATTATTGTTTTTAAGTGAATGGCAAATATAAAAATTGTTTCATTTTTTTTATGAATTTTACCATAACAAAGATATACTTTCATTTGTTGAAAAACGATTATTTATCAGTATAATTTATAGTTATTTTTATTTTTATTGTTTTTGTTGATGTAAAATTCTCTTCTAAAAAAGCAATCATTGTCGTGCATAAAAAAGAAACTTATCAGAAAAGATTCATATTTTAGATATTATTGCAATACGCTTTTTGTATTTTTACTTCATAATTAAAATAGATTATGAACATACATTTTATTGCTATTGGTGGAAGCGCCATGCACAATTTGGCAATTGCTTTGCATCAAAAAGGATATCAAGTTACTGGTAGTGATGATACCATTCACGAACCTTCAAAATCTCGTTTAGACAAGCATGGTTTGTTGCCAAAATCTTTTGGATGGTATCCAGAGAAGATAGATGATAAAATAGAGGTTATTATTTTAGGAATGCATGCAAAAAGTGACAATCCCGAATTGTTAAAAGCTCAAGAATTGGGTTTGAAAATATTTTCGTATCCAGAGTTTTTATATGAGCAATCTAAAGACAAAACACGCGTTGTGATTGGAGGTTCACACGGAAAAACGACCATTACTTCCATGATTTTACATGTATTAAATTATCATGAAAAAGAAGTAGATTATATGGTGGGTGCGCAATTAGAAGGTTTTGAAACGATGGTGCATTTAACCCAAAACAACGAATTTATTGTGTTAGAAGGTGATGAATATTTGAGTTCGCCAATTGATAGACGCCCAAAATTTCATTTGTATCAACCAAATATTGCGTTGTTAAGTGGTATTGCTTGGGATCATATCAACGTTTTTCCAACGTTTGAGAATTACAAAGAACAGTTTAAAATTTTTACTGACTCTATGATCAATGGTGGAAGTATGGTGTACAATTATGAAGATGAACATGTGAAAGAGATTGTAGAATCGTCTGAAAATCACATTAAAAAATATCCTTATACTACTCCAAAACATTTTATTGAAAACGGAATTACGTATTTAGAAACTCCAGAAGGTGATTTGCCTTT
>JANQTK010000224.1:11033-14574 GCA_030731695.1 Polaribacter sp. | reverse complement strand
AAAAAAAGCGAAACTTGTTGAGTTTCGCTTTTTTTTAAATTAGATTTTTAAAGTTATTTTACATCTTTTAATAGTTCTTTAATAGATCTTAATAGTTGTTCATCAATACCATTGTCAATTTTACCTGGCATATTTTTTACTTTTATTGTAGGTTCTGTTTGGTTATTTTCCATCCATTCACCAGCTTTGTTTTTAGCGCTAATAGGCACAACGCCCCAATAACCACCATTTTGTAAACCTTCCCAACCTGCAAAACTACAGGTTCCTGGAACAGGCATACCCACTGATTTTCCAATTTTTAAATCGGTATAACCTTGGGCATAACAATGTCCATCAGAATACATATCTTCATTAAAAATTGATAAGGTTGGTTTTGTCCAACGCGATGTAGGTTCACCACCCACAACTTTAGCTTCAGTTGCATAAGTTATAAAAGGAACTCCTGTAAAAAACATTGCCAAATCAGCTACTAAATCTCCACCACCATTAAAACGAGTATCTATAATAACCCCTTTTTTATCGGCATATTTACCCATCATATCCTGGTAAATACTTCTGTATGGACCATCACCCATACCAGGAATGTGTACGTAACCCAATTCACCATTACTTTCTTTTTCTACTTCCTTTTCATTGATTTTCACCCATCTTTTGTATAATAATCTATTTTCTTCACCCAATGAAATTGGTTTTACAGTAATGGTTTGCGTTTTTTTTGTGTTTGGATCTAAAATATCCAATAATAAAAATTTACCTGCTTTTCTGTTCAAATATTTGGCGATATCTTCATTTTTATAAATTGAATCACCATCAATTTTTGTGATGATAAAACCTTTTTGGATGTTGAAATTTGCTCTATCTAAAGGACCATCAGCAATAATTTCATCAATTAAAATACCATCCTCTTTAAAATTATAATTCATAAAAATGCCTAAAGAGGCTGTTGCATCAGCAATATCAATTTCACTACCACTATAACCAGCTCCAGAGTGTGACACATTTAATTCTCCCAACATTTCAGAAAGCATTTCAGAAAATTCGTAACCGTTTGCAATGTGTGGCAAATATTTTTGATATTCATTTTTCATTTGTTCCCAATTGATTCCGTGAAAATCGGGATGATAAAAAACAGCATTGGTGCGAATCCAAACGTGATCGAACATTGCTTTTCTTTCAGCATATTCGTCTAACAAAATTTCACCATTTATAGCAACTGGCTCACTTTTTTTAGCCTCAGGATCTAGTTTTGTGATTTTACCACTACTTAAAAGATACAAGTTTTTCATTTCTTTATCCCATTGCAAACTTCCTGAACTGGTATTTAAAGGCATTAACAATTTGGTTTCTTTGGTTCGTAAGTTAGTGCTCCAAAGATTTTCTTTTTCTTCAAAACTCGCTAAATAATACAAATAATCACCTTTTTTAGACAAAACAGCATCTCCCAAATTAGAAGAATGAATGGTTAACCTTTTTGTTCGGTCTTTCATAGCATCCCAATCAAATTGTAATGGTTTTATGGTGTCATTTTCATCTTTTTTAGTGTCTTTTGATTTAGCGCTTTTTTTAGATTTTTTATCATCTTTTTCATCCTTTTTATCTTTCTCTTTTTGCTTTTTTTCTTCCTCTTTAATTGCTTGCAATAATTTGTAATCTTCGTCACTTAAATTAAATTCGTCCCAAGCATCTTGCGTAAAAAACATGGCATATACATCCGATTGTGTATTTCCGCTTGTTGCATACGATTTTAATCCATCTCTATTGCTAAACCAAATCATTTGTTTTCCTTGATTTACCCATTTTGGATAATAATCAGCATAGCCACTTTCATTCAAGTTTATTCTTTTTGATCCGTCAGCAGCCATTAATAACACTTCGCTATTGCTTAAAGTTTTGCCCCAATCAACCAATAACCACTTGCTATCAGGACTCCAAGTGAAATATTTATCACCATCACTCATATGATATAAATCATTTGGTGTTAGCAATGTAGTCTCTTTGTTTGTTGCAATATCTTTTATTTTTAAAGTTCGTCTGCCTTCTATAAACGCAATTTTTTTTCCATCAGGAGAATAGGCTGCTAAATAATTATCTAGTGTATTATCAATTAAAGGAGTTTCTTTAATTAAGGTAGCTGCGTAGAAAAAAGGTTCTTCTTTTCTGATTTTTTCAGTTTTAAAAACGCTCCATTTTCCATTTCTTTCACTGCTGTAAATTACAGATTCGCCTTTGTGATCCCAAGAAACAAAACGCTCATTTTCTGGAGTATTCGTGAGTCTTTTGGTAAAAGATTTATCGATAGAAGTCACAAAAACTTCGCCTCTTGCAATAAAAGCAATTTCGTTTCCATTGGGTGATACCGCCATTTCTCTAATACCACCATTTACTGAAACAAATTTCTCAGTATTTTCTTTGTCTTGTGTGATGATTTTGATTGCTAGCTTTTTAGGTTTTTCTCCTTCGCTCATGGTATAAAGTTCTCCATCAAACCCAAAGGAAATAATACCATTGGCAACACTTAAAAAACGAACTGGGTGTAAACTAAAATCGGTTAATTTTTCATCCGTATTATTTTCTAACGACATTTTGTGTACATTAAAAGTACCACTTCGTTCACTTAAATAATACATGCTTTTTTCATCAGCACTAAAATAGGGTTGCCTGTCTTCTGCATTGTGATTGGTGATCATTTTATGCGTATTTGTTGCGGCATCATACAACCAAATATCTCTTGCTATGGAAGAAGTATGGTGTTTTCTCCATTCATTTTCTCCTCCTTTTTTATCATGATATAGCATTTTTTTTCCATCTTTAGAATATTGAACATCTTCAGCGGGAAACGTAAATACTTGAGCAATTCTGCCAACATTTATTGGAACACTGTACAATTCCGATTGTGATCTATCAGGATATTGTCTATGGTTTACATCATCTTGTCTTACAGCACCAAAAACAATATCTTGATCCTCTTTTGTAAATGTATACGGATATTCATCAGTAGAATGAAAAGTGAGTCTTGTTGCAGCTCCACCATCTGAATTCATCACAAAAATGTCAAAATTCCCAAATCTGTTTGATGCGAATGCAATTTTAGAACCATCATTACTCCAAACAGCTTTGTAATCATGCGCACTGTGAAAAGTAAGTTGTGTTGCTGTGCCACCTTTTGCATTTACTTTATATAAATCACCTTTATACGTAAAAGCAATTTGAGTGCCATCAGGAGAAATGGCTGAATGTCTCATCCATTGAGGGTTGTTCTGGCTATTTAATGAAAATGATAAAAGAAAAATAAATAATACGATTGGTTTCATGGTTTAAAAAAATTTGTCTAATTTACTTAATCAAAATAACATATAACTATAAAAATTAAAAAATATACGAGAATGGAAGTATTAGAATTTGAAAATTTATCAGCATTTAAATCAATGTTGGATAAAAATTTACCCACAGGCAATTGGTATACAATTACGCAAGAGATGATCAACGATTTTGCGAATGCAACTTTAGATAAACAATGGATTCATGTAGATGAAGAAAGAGC
>JANQTK010000224.1:0-10933 GCA_030731695.1 Polaribacter sp. | reverse complement strand
ACTAACTGTCACTAATGGTTGTATCAAACTTTGAGTGCCATAAACTTCCATCGCATTTGTAAGAAATAAATTATACACCAACTGAACTAAAACGCCAACTAATGAGATGATAAATAACAGTTTAGCGATTTTTTTACGCATTAACAGTACAATACAACCCAACAATCCGAACCAAACTGCAATCGCAAAAGCGGCTGTAGCCCAAGCAGGCGTATTTTCTATAATTTCTAATTGATCTGCAGGAATCATGGCTTTCATTTCATCAGTCATCAGTTTTTGACCAAGATAAGCCATTACACCAAGGGCATTCCAAATAAGTGCTAAAACTCCAATTACCCAAAAAGAAGTAGCTGGTTTGTTTACATTTTGTGTCATAAGTAGTAGTTTTTTAATTGATGACTAAATGTAATAAAAAAATAATTACGAATTACGAATTAGCAAAAAAGTATAAGATCTTGGTTTTTATAACAGTAAAACATCAGAAACAATAGAAACTCTTATACCATCAAAAAGTAATTATTCATTTATACTAATCACAGCAGCTTTGAATAATTTTGCTTTGGTTTTGAAAAACAAATTCTGAATGTCAATGGCTTTGAGTTTAGATTCAATCAATTTCGATTCACGAGAGTTTACTAAAAACAATGAACTTTCACCCATAAAAAACTTACGGTCTTCAGCATTCAATAACGTATTATAATCTCTTACAATTCCGTTGATAAAATTGGTTTGGGTGATGAAAGAGCTCAGTTCTTGTTGCACAGCATTTACCTCGTTTTTGATAGTAACTTTCGTTACCTCGTTTTCAAATTCTGTTTCTTGTAATTTGATTCTTGCTAATTTTAAATCTCCTCGTTCTTTTCGTAAAAATAGGGGCAATTGAAAATTAACTCCAGCTTTAAAATTGTCAACTACCAATGAATTGCCAACTCTAGGAGTTTGTGTTAAAAAGTTGTATTGCACATCTAATTTTGGCAACAAGTTGTTCATCTTTAAATTTTTATCAACATTTAAACTTTCAATTTTAAACTCTAATGATTTTATTTTTGGATGATTGTTGATGTCAAAATCTGCATCATTAAACAACGCAATATTGAGACTTGTATCAACCGTTTCAAGACTATTTACATCAGGAATGATGTTTTCTTGCAATTCAACAGGTGTATTGTTATTGAGCCATAAAAAGTTAGACAATTCCAAAGATGCTTTCACATATTTGATGCGAGCTTTTTCCAGATTCAACTTTCTGTCATTCAAGGTGATGCCTGCTTCAAGTGTATCAATAGCAGGTTTATCTCCCTGAAAAAAGGATTCTTTAATACCTTCAAAACGAATTTGAGCATTCTCTAAAAAGTCTTCGTAAATGCGTTTTTCATTGTAGGTTTTTAACCAATCAAAATAGGACAAAGAAGCATTGTATAAAACTTCGTTGACCAAAATTTGCTGATCTTCTTTGGCTTGATTGATGAATAATTTTGCCTGTTTTAATGACGCCATTCGTTCGTTAATTACAAAATTTCGAAGCAATGACGCCGAAATTCCTGCGGCATACAAACCATCAGTAGGAACCAAAGCCTCAGGATTTAAGTAGGTACCATCATTATTTTCGAAATTCGCTTTCAATTCAATTCCATACCAAGTAGGAATTTTAAACGCACCATTCAATTTATTATAATACTCTGTATCTTTAAATTGTTTTTTATCAAAATCAACCTCAATTTTTGGATCAAAGGCACCTCTTGCTTTCAATAATTTTGCTTCGCTATTGTTGATGACTAAATTGGCTTGTTTTACAATAGGATGGTAGGTTTTTACATAGCCTAAATACTCAGCCAACGTCATCACAGAAGTCAGATTTTCTTGTGCAGAGAGCTTTGCAAACACCAATAAAAATAATAGTAAAAAATACTTTTTCATGTGTTATTTTTTCTCTTTAGAGGCTTCTTTTGATTTGTTTTCTGGTTGATAATAGTTAGGAGGGAAGCTGTTTAGTTGTCTCCAAAGTTCGAACCAAATTGGCACATCTTCCAATAATGCAATGGTTTTTGCACCTGAACCAATACGAACTTCAGGCCACGTATGATCGGTTTTATCAGGAGCTAACAATACTCTATATTTGCCATTATCGGAGATAAAACGTTCAATAGCAATCACTTCAGCACCATAGGTTCCGTATGAAACGTTTGGCCAGCCACTAAAAACAATTGCAGGCCAACCATCAAATTGTACTCGAACTTTTTCGCCCAAATGCAATAATGGCAAATCAATAGGTCTTACAAAAGTTTCTACGGCCAAATCATAATTCGCTGGCATGATACCAACCAAATCTTCTCCTTCTTTAAAAGTTCCACCAATTCCGCCTTTGATCGCTTTATTGATAAAACCATCTTGTGGCGCTGTAATGAATAATAGTTTGTTTCGTTCTTTGTAATTGCTATTGGTGTTTTCTAATTTTGATACTTCAGCAACAGCCTCAAAACCACTAGATTCTGCTGTAAACTTATCAGATTGTGCTTTAGAAATCTTATCAGCATAACTCGCTTTTACGGATGAAATTTCGACTTTTGCGTTGATTACTTCATTCTTTGATGCTAATAATTTGTTTTCTTGCGATATCAATTTAGCTTGAGTTTCTTGCAATTTTAAACGCTTTTCTTCCACATCTTTTGTTGCTAAAATACCTTCTTTTTCTAAGGTTTCAGTACGCTTGTATTGTCTTTCTGCAATGGCAATATTGGTTTTTGCAGCTTCAAAATCAATACTATCACTTTTTACTTTTAGTTTGGCTTGTAATAATTTATTGAGAGTCTGTTCCAACTTTAATTTTCGTTCTTCAACTAAAGCTTCAATTTGTCTTTCTAGAGCCTGAACTTTAAAATCATACGCATTTACAGAAGATGATTTGGCATTGATTTGCTGATTGGTTCTTTCAATCAAAAGGTCATCAAAATATTCACTTTTAACCTCTGAAATACGTAAAATTGTGTCGCCTTTTTTTACAATATCACCTTCTCGCACGTACCATTCTTCAATTCTACCAGGAATTTGCGATTGAATAGTTTGTGGTCTTTGCTCAGGAGTTAGGGTTGTTACCAATCCATTTCCTGAGATATTTTGTGTCCAAGGTAAAAAGAGAATGATCAATACAAAAATGGCAAACACCAATAAAAACTTATTCAATACTTTGTAATATTGTTTCGTAAAAATGGATTTTCCTGATTTATAAGTTGTTAAATCTACTGTTTTGTACAACTCGTTGTTAGAGATATTTAACATCGTTCTTATTTTATAGATTTAATTTTTCCGTTATCGAGTGTAATAATTGTGTTACATTTCATTTTCCAGCTTTTTTTGCTACTAACCACAATTAACGACCAAGGTCTTGCAACATCCGTCAAATAGTCAATAATTCGAACTGTTTCGTTTAAATTGAATTGATCTAAAGGGTCTTCAAGAACCAATAATTTTGGTTCTTTGATAATGGCTCTTGCTAAAATTAATTTCTTTGCAACGGTAAAAGAAATTTGTTTTCCTTCTGGTTTTATAACAGTTTCCAAACCTTTTGGTTGTTCTTTTAAAAACTGACCTAAACCAACGATTTCTAAAATCTCACAAATTTTATCGTCTTTGAATTTGTCATTACTAAAAATTAAGTTTTCTCTGATGGTTCCTTCAAAAGGAGTTTCTTCAGACAATGACATTCCTAATTTTGATCTGTAATGATTTAAAAACAAGCTATTTAAAGAAAAATTATTTACATATATGTAGCCAGAAGTTGGTTCGATAATTCCAGAAATCAAACGCAATAAACTTGATTTTCCAGAGCCACTCTCACCTGTAATTAATGTTCGGCTTCTTGGTTCAATTTTTAAAGAAATGTCTTGAACGATGAATTTTTCTCTATTTTTTACTTCATAAGAAACATGGTCAAGTTCAATTAGCATTTCATCTTTGAAAATTGGTTTTTCTCCATCTTGATCTTCCATCTTTTTATCAACAACTTGTCCTATTTTTTCGATAGAGGTAAGCACATCATAAAAAGATTCCAACCCAACAATCAATTTTTCAACAGATGCAATTACTAAAAGAATGATGATTTCTGCCGCAACAAATTGTCCAATATTCATTTCTTGACTCAATACCAAAGCTCCTCCAATAAGTAATAAACTTGCCGTTACAATTACTTTAAAACCAATCATTTGAGTAAATTGGAGAATCAGAATTTTAAAATGGCTTTCTCTAGCTTCTAAGTATTTACTCACCAATTCATCGTTTTTAGTGACTGCCAAATTGGTAGTGCCTGAAAGTTTAAAACTCACAACAGTTCTGGCTACTTCTTGAATCCAATGTGCCACTTTATACTTGTTTTTTGATTCTATTAAACTGGTTTCTAACCCTTTACTAGCTGTAAATTTAAAAACAACAAAAATTAATAACAATAATAACAATCCAAAAATGATGAAAAAGGGATGGTAAAATGACAACAACATCAATGCAAAAAGAATTTGCAATAAAGCAGTAGGCACATCAATCAAAATTTTGGACAGTCCTTTTTGAATGGTTAATGTATCAAAAAAACGATTTGCCAATTCTGGTGGGTAATAATCACGTAATTCCATCATTTTAATTTTTGGAAAACGATAGCTCAATTCGAAAGACGCTCTTACAAAGATTCGTTGTTGAACAGTTTCAATGATTCGCAATTGCATCAGTTGTAAGGCCCCAGAAAAGGTAACGCCAATAGTTACTAAAACTACCAAAACAACCCAAGAAGTTGAAACTTGCGCACCCTGAATTAAATTTATAATCGCCTGAATTCCTAGTGGTAAAGACAAGGAAACAACTCCGCCAAAAATTGCGTAATAAAAGATTTGAAATATTTCTCTTTTCTCTAAACGAAGCAATCCTAAAAATCGTTGCCAAGGAGTTAATTGTTCTTTATTCATTTGAGTTTGCTAATGTTTTTGAAACTAAATCTATATAAAATATTGTGGGTGTAATTTCTTTACCACAATTTGTGATTGAAGGGAAGTGTTCTTGTAAAAAATGTTGATGCAAACTACCCTCAATAATAGTACTTGATAAACTTAAAGCAAAAGGATAAGAAGGTTTGATACTTAAAATCATTTCTTCTATTCTTGTAACCAAACGTTTGTATACCTCAAAGTAACCGCTTTTATTTTCTTCTTGAACATTTTTAGTTAAAAATGATTTTGAACTTTCATTTACAATAATCTTATATAACAAGGTTTCGTTTATGTGAGAAAAATTAGAATCCTCTTCAACAGTTCTTGTTGCAATCAAGATGGCTTTTTCTAGTTTTTCTTTAGCATCAGAAATACTGAAGGTTTCAATAACCAATTGATATTCCAACCAAGCCCAATACCAAGAGGTTAAATATAGCAACAGTTTGTGTTTACTTTCAAAATATCTGTAAATAGAACTTTCGTTTGAGCCTATTTTTAAACCCAATTTTTTAAAAGTAAAACTTTCAAAACCAACTTCATCAATTAGATAAATACTGTGTTCAATGATTTTTTTTCCGAGGTCGGAAGTCTCAGGATCCTTGATAAAAATTTTATCAGGGACAGCAATTTTAAGGACAGACAATAAATTTTTCATTATCAAAATATTTGGTTGCAAATATAATAGTATTGCTATCATTCTAAGGTAAAGAATTGTATTTTATATTTTTTTTAACATATCTAAAAAGTGTAAATTATATCGATTATTATGCATATATTTGCATTTTAAAAAATACTTCACATCCAACTTAGAATAACTTTAGTGTTTATCTCATTTTCCGTTAAGTATTTTAACTTAACAGCATTATTAATACGAATACTTTATATTTTAAATGGCTAAATCGCAACAAACCTTTAGTAAAACCGAAAAAGAGAAAAAACGTTTAAAGAAACGTTTGGATAAACAAAAAAAAATGGACGCTAGAAAAGCGGACAAAGAAGAAAATGGCACAGGAGGAATCCAGTTTGCTTATGTTGATCACAATGGAAACTTAACAGATTCTCCACCAGATCCAACAATGAAAGTAGTATATGAATTGGAAGATATTCAAATTTCTGTAACGAAAAAAGAAGATTTACCACAAGAAGACCCTGTTAGAAAAGGAAAAGTTTCCTTTTTTGATACTTCGAAAGGATTTGGTTTTATCATTGATATCGAAAACAACGAAAAATATTTTACGCACGTTAGTGGTTTGATTGATCAAATTGCAGAGAACGATAAAGTTTCTTTTGAATTAGAAAAAGGAATGCGTGGAATGAATGCAGTAAAAGTGACAAAAATCTAAGTAATTAGATTCTTTATTTGAATAATACTTAAACTAATATAACGTGTAAAATTTATTTTTTACACGTTTTTTTTATGCCAAATAGTTATCTTTTTAACAAACCTTGTACTTTAAATATTGAATTTTAAACTACAAATTGTAGTAATCCATACTTTCCATAATCAACTCATCAGTCACTTTACAATCAATTTTATAGTCTTCAAAATCGAATAGCAATACAAAATTTACATGTCCATTGACATTTTTCTTATCGTGTTTTAGATAGTCTAAAATTGCAGGGAAATCTTCTGAGAGTAGCTGAATTTTAGGATAAATACTCAAAATCGTTTCTTTGATTTCAGCGACTTTTTTCTCGGCAAAATTCAACGTTTTAAAAGACATATAACTTTCGCAAATCATTCCGATGGCAATTGCTTCGCCATGAGTTAGTGTTTCTTTGGTTGATGATTCTAGGTAAAAAGACTCAATAGCATGTCCCAAAGTATGTCCAAAATTTAATATTTTGCGCAGGTGTTTTTCTTTAGGATCTTGCAAAACTACTTCGTTTTTTATCTCAATAGATCTATGTATTAATTTATTGATTTTATGGTCTTTAGACTCTTTTATTTGATTGAATAGTTTCATATCATAAGTCAATCCATATTTGATAATTTCTGCCATTCCCGAAGTCACTTCGCGAGGAGATAAAGTATTCAAATAAGCATCATCAACAATCACCATTTGTGGATTTGCAAACAAACCAATTTGGTTTTTCAATACCCCCAAATCAACACCTGTTTTTCCACCCACAGAAGCATCGACCATAGACAATAGTGTAGTTGGAATGTTTACAAAATCAATTCCACGCTTAAAACAAGAGGCTACAAATCCACCTAAATCAGTGATAACACCACCGCCTAAAGTAATAAATAGACTTTTTCTGTCAGCACCAAGATCCGTTATTTTATTCCAAACAGTAACACAGGTTTCCAAATTTTTATGGATTTCACCTGATGGAATTTGAATCAGTTGAAAATTAAAAGAAGACTGTAAATTTTCAATAAATACTGGATAACAATGAGTTACTGTATTTTCATCAACCAAAATAAAAATACTTGAATACTTTTTATCTGTCAATAATTTTGTAAGTGCTGTGTATCCTTTTTGATGAAAATGTACTGGATAAGTGGCTGCTTCAATCGTTTGCATGAATATCTATTTTGGATGCACAAATTAAAAAGAAATAATTTAATTATTTGTACTGTTGAACTATCTTTGTTGTCAAATTATTTGTATTCAATTTTATGAAACTTTTTGATAATACTCAGGTTGCATTTTCTTTAAAATCTGATTCACAATTAGAGCGTGCCTATTTTTTATTTCGAATGATACAAAACGAGCCTATGGTTCGTATTGGATCTGCAGTGACTAATTTTGCTTTGAAAGCACATTTACCAATTGAAGGCTTGATACGTTCTACTGTTTTTGATCATTTTTGTGGCGGAGTTACCGAAGAAGATTGCTTGCCTGTCATCGAAAAAATGTACGCAGATGGCAATGTTCACAGCGTTTTAGACTATTCTGTGGAAGGAAAAGACGAAGAAGCAAGTTTTGATGATGCTTTAGAAAAGATTTTAAAAATCCTTGATTTTTGTGGTGAAAAGAAATCCATTCCCTTTGCAGTTTTTAAACCTACAGGATTTGGTCGTTTTGCCTTGTATCAAAAAATCACTGAAAAAAAATCATTGACTGCCAAAGAAAATGAAGAATGGAATAGGGTAGTAGCCCGTTTTCATAAAGCCTGTAAAACAGCTCAAGTAAAAAATGTTCCTATTTTAATTGATGCTGAAGAAAGTTGGATGCAAGATGCAGCTGATGCTTTGATTGAAGAGTTGATGGAAACGTATAATAAAGACAAAGCCATTGTTTTCAATACTTTACAAATGTACAGACATGACAGAATGGACTATTTGAAAAAAGTATATGCCAAAGCCCAAGAAAAAGGATATCATATCGGAATGAAAGTGGTAAGAGGTGCTTACATGGAAAAAGAACGCGAAAGAGCCGAAGAAAAAGGCTATCCTTCTCCAATTTGCGACACAAAAAAAGATACAGACGAAAGTTATGATGCTGCCATTAATTTTATCATGGAACATCCAAAAATGGCCTTGTTTGCAGGTACACACAATGAAAACAGTTCGTATTTGTTGATCGAATTGGCTGCAAAATATCAAATTACCAAAGATGATAAACGCATGTGGTTTGGACAATTGTTTGGCATGAGCGATCACATCAGTTTTAATCTTGCCAAAGAAGGGTATAACGTTGCCAAATACCTACCTTTTGGTCCTGTGCGTGATGTGATGCCTTATTTGATTCGAAGAGCAGAAGAAAATACGTCTGTTGCAGGACAAACCAGTAGAGAATTGAATCTTTTACAAACTGAGCGCAAGCGACGAAAATTATAAATGTTGACAAAAGACGAAATCAAAGCATTGTTGCAAAGAAACAAATTGCGATTGTATCAAGAATTGTCTCAAAGCAAAGAAGCAATGCGTTTAATTAAAAAATCAACACATGCAAAACTCAATGAAGAGGAAAAGGAAAAAATAAAAATCCACTTAATTGACATCTGTAAAACCATTCCTGCATTGACCGTTTTTATATTGCCTGGTGGAACCTTATTGCTGCCTTTGTTGATTAAATTGATTCCAGATATTTTACCATCTGCATTTAGAGATGATCCTACAAAAGAAAAACCAACATTATAAGCAAACTTTACATTCTATTTAAGTAACTTGTAAATAAATAGTTATACTTATTTTTACAGCTAAAAACTCATTCAAAACCAACAAATAAATTAATCATTTATAAATTCGTGTAATTCCTTATAAAGCACTACTTTTGCACGAAATTTTAGAACGCACTTATGCAATCAATTAGAAACATCGCAATCATTGCCCACGTTGACCACGGAAAAACAACTTTAGTAGATAAAATTATTGACCAAGCAAAAATCTTAGACGACCGTAAAGAACGTACAGAATTGTTATTAGACAATAACGATTTAGAACGTGAAAGAGGAATTACCATTCTTTCAAAAAACGTGTCTGTAGTTTATAAAGGTGTAAAAATCAATGTAATTGACACCCCTGGTCACGCCGATTTTGGTGGAGAAGTAGAGCGTGTGTTAAAAATGGCAGATGGTGTACTATTGTTAGTAGATGCTTTTGAAGGTCCTATGCCACAAACTCGTTTTGTACTTGGAAAAGCGGTTGAATTAGGATTAACACCTATTGTTGTTGTCAACAAAGTTGATAAAGAAAACTGTACGCCAGACATAGTTCACGAAAAAGTATTCGATTTGATGTTTGCTTTAGAAGCATCTGAAGATCAATTAGACTTTACAACCATTTATGGTTCTGCTAAAAACGGTTGGATGTCAACAGATTGGAAAGAACCAAAAGACAATATTATGGATTTACTTGATGCAGTTATCGAGTCAATTCCTGAAGCTCCTTACAGAGAAGGTTCACCTCAAATGCAAATTACTTCGTTAGATTTTTCTGCATTTACAGGAAGAATTGCTATTGGAAGAATTTACAGAGGCGATTTAGAAGAAAACAAAGACTACATGTTGTGTAAAGCAGATGGTAGTTTCAAAAAAGTGCGTATCAAAGAATTGCATGTATTCGAAGGAATGGGCAAAGCCAAAGTATCAAAAGTACGTAGTGGTGATATTTGTGCCATTACCGGAATTGAAGGTTTTGATATTGGAGATACGATTGCTGATATTGAAAATCCTGAGGCATTACCAAGAATTGAAGTGGATCAACCAACCATGAGTATGTTGTTTACCATTAACAATTCACCTTTTTTCGGAAAAGAAGGAAAGTTTGTAACTTCTCGTCATTTGCGTGATCGTTTGAAAAAAGAAACCGAAAAAAACTTGGCATTGCGCGTTGAAGATACTGATACTGAAGACAAATTTAATGTCTATGGACGTGGTGTTTTACATTTATCAGTTTTGATAGAAACCATGCGTAGAGAAGGGTATGAATTGCAAGTTGGACGACCAAAAGTAATCATGAAAGACATTGATGGTGTAAAAAGCGAGCCTTATGAAACTTTGTCAATAGATGTTCCTGAAGATGTTTCATCAAGAGCTATCAACTTGGTTTCGTTACGAAAAGGCGATTTGTTAGTGATGGAGCCAAAAGGCGATTTACAGCATTTAGAATTCACTATTCCATCAAGAGGATTGATTGGTTTGCGAAATAAAATATTGACAGCTACTGCTGGTAAAGCAATTATCAATCACCGTTTTTCTGAATACGGTCCGTTTAAAGGAGAGTTTGCTGAAGACCTAAAAGGTGCCATCGTTTCTTCGGAAACAGGAAAAGCAACAGCCTATGCAATTGACAGATTACAAGATAGAGGAAGTTTCTTTATTGATATCAATGAGGAAATTTATATTGGGCAAGTTGTTGGTGAAAATAGTAAAGATTCTGACATGGCTGTGAACCTAATCAAAGGAAAACAGTTAACCAACATGCGTAAAACAGGTTCTGACGAAGCAATGAAAATAGCGCCAAAAACCGCTTTTTCACTAGAAGAATGTATGGAATATATCAGAGATGATGA
>JANQTK010000223.1 GCA_030731695.1 Polaribacter sp. | reverse complement strand
GTTTTTGAACGGTTTCTAAATCTTTCAATTGCAATTCAATATCAATGGTTTCTTTGTCTCTGATTGGATCTACTGAGCCATCAACATGAATAATATTTTCGTTATCAAAACAACGCAATACGTGCAAAATAGCATCTGTTTCACGAATGTTTGCCAAAAACTGATTTCCTAAACCTTCCCCTTTACTTGCACCTTTTACCAATCCTGCAATATCCACAATTTCAACGTTCGCTGGCACAACACGCTCAGGGTTCACCAATTCTTCTAACTTTTCTAAACGTGTATCTGGTACGTTTACCACTCCAATATTAGGTTCAATCGTACAAAAAGGAAAGTTGGCACTTTGCGCTTTTGCATTCGATAGACAATTAAATAAGGTCGATTTTCCTACGTTTGGTAATCCTACAATTCCGGCTTTCATTTTCTTTAATATTTATATAAAAAATGCAAAAACCATTACTCGATTTTTGCGAGTGCAAATATAGTTTTTTTAAAAATAAAAAATTCTGAATTAAATTAAGATTTTAACAACTATAAATCTTTACGAATCTTATTTAAAATCTTTAAAAAAAGTTAAATATCCTACTTTAAGCTAATGATTCTTAAAATTCTCACAAAGCTACTCTAATGCTTTGTTAAACTTAAAATTTTTATAGTTTCAGTTTTTTGAATTGTTTTACTTTTCGCAAAAATTAATCCATTATGCTTAAAAAATTACCTATTATTTTGTTTTTTCTCTTCGGATATTTTCCTATAATTTCTCAAACTATAACAGGAAAAGTAGTAGATAAAGTTTCTTTAAAACCGATACAAAATGTAGCTATCATTACAAATTTAAATAGAGGAAGTACCTCTGATAAGGATGGAAAATTCACTTTACTAAGTAAAGATTTAGAATCCATTACGTTTTCAAGTTTAGGCTATGTAACATTAACAATAAAATTCGATGAACTGAAAAAACTAAATTACATGGTTTTTTTAATAGAAAAAGTAAATGAGTTAGATGAAATTCAATTGAATTTAGCTAAAATTTCTTTGGATTCTATTTTGATAAAAACACAAAAAAGCATGAGAGAAAATTACGTTTCAGGAGCTTTAAATAGTCATTTTTACAGCAAAGAAAATAGTGAAATAACTTTTAAAAAACTTGAACTCGATCTAGACAAAAGTTCTTTACTAAATGGTGTAAATAGAAAAAAAGCTAAAAATGAATTAACAGAATATGCCAATAACCTTAAAAAAAGTAACCCTAATTTTTCTAGTGAATTTTATGGAAATATAATCACAAAAAAAATATATTCAGAAAAAATAAAGAAGTTTTATGAAGTAAATAAGGTTGATAGTGTAAAAGGCTATAAATCGATGCAAAATAAGAAAAAAATAACCTTAGAAGAAGCTCAAAAAAATTTACAAAACATCGTTTTAAAGCATCTTAATAAACATAAAACTTATAAAGTAAGTTCTGGTTTGTTTCCAATTGAAGATTCACTTTCTATAAAAGAAATAATTAATGAAGTGGATTCTATTCAAATTAAAAACACTTTTAATGAATATGTTGCCATGAGTAGTTTTAATACTGCAAGTATAAAGGCTAAATTCTTTAATTTTGAAAAACAAAAAAACTTTTTAAACGAAAAATATTACAATCATATTTTAGAAAATAATAATTTTATAGGAACTCAATTAATGTATGTTGTTCGTTTTGAGCCCAAAAAATCAAAATCAAAATATAATGGAAGAATTTTTATTAATCCAAGAGATTATACAATTGCTAAAATTGAATATGAATTTGCAGATGGTAAAAGAGGTCAAAATTTGAATTTAAAATGGTTATTGGGTATTAAAGTTTCAGAAGACATTAATAAAGTAACATTATTGTTTGAAAAAAATAAAGAAAATAAATTATATTTTTCTTATTACAAAGAAACTAAAGGAATGTATGCTTATGTGCATAGGCCTATTAAATTCAAAGAAAATTCTGCAACAAAAAATAAAGTAAAATTCGATATTAAGATAGAATTAGATACAAAAGAAATTAAGGAAGTTTTAGTTTTAGATAGTTATAAAATTGAAGCAGAACAGACAAAACCCATAAAAAATGATAGTCCAGAAAAACAATTTGGATATATCTCCTTCGATACTTACAATAAGACCAATTGGAAAAACAGACAATTAATTAATGCATATTTAAAAAAACGGGAATAAAAAAACCTCGAAATCAATCGAGGTTTTTTTATTTTTTAAAGTGATTAGATAATTCTAAAAATTTTAAAACTTCTCTATTTTTTTTTGATTCATGAATATTTTTTAATTCATGTTTCAAAAAAAATTTAATCTTTGTGCATGAAACTTTGTTTCGCCAACAATTCTTCCTCTGTTTCCACATGGTTGTCGTCTGGAACGCAACAATCTACAGGACAAACAGCCGCACATTGTGGTTCGTCATGAAAACCTTTACACTCTGTACATTTGTCTGCAACAATAAAATATATTTCGTCAGAAACGGGTTCTTGAGATTCGTCAGCATTCACTTTTTTTCCATTTGGAAGAATTACATTTCCAGTAAGACTTGTTCCTTCTTTATATTTCCAGTCTTGAGCACCTTCGTAAATGGCGGTATTTGGACATTCTGGTTCACATGCACCACAATTGATACATTCATCAGTTATTATAATTGCCATGGTTTATTTCTTATAGTTTGTGTAACTTTGCAGCTGCAAAAATAAACCCAAAAATATTTAGAACCAAATTTAATGGAGGTAATAAAAAGCAGATTGGAAGCTTTTAACAAATTGGGACTTTTCTTAGCCCAATTTTCAAGAAAAAACAGTTTAAAGGTTGAAACAATTCCTTTTAATGAATTGTTTTTTGATGGATTTTTGCATCAATTGAAATTAGCGCAGGAGAAAAACAGTTGGTTTACAGAAGATAATCTCCTACTTTCTATCGAAAATTGGGCTGCTGCTCTTCAAAAACCGAACTTAGAAAATTGGATTTCCAGAGAAAATTTGAAAGAAGTTTCTCCAAAAAAAGTAGCGATCATCATGGCAGGAAACATTCCTTTGGTAGGTTTTCATGATTTTTTATCGGTATTGATTGCTGGTCATTCAGTTTTGGTAAAGCAGTCGTCTAATGACAAGCATTTGCTGCCTTTTTTGGCAAAATATTTAGAATATATTGAGCCTTCTCTAAAAGGAAACATCACATTTACCGATGAAAAATTGACTGATTTTGATGCCATCATTGCCACAGGAAGTAACAATACTGCCCGTTATTTTGAATATTATTTTAGCAATAAACCCAATATTATTCGCAAAAGTCGCAACTCAGTTGCTGTGATTACAGGAAATGAAACTGAGCAAGATTTCGAAAAATTATCTGATGATATTTTCACCTATTTTG
>JANQTK010000222.1 GCA_030731695.1 Polaribacter sp. | reverse complement strand
ACTCATATGTAACAATTTTAAAACTGCAAAGTTAAGAAAAGGTTATGAAATTTTTGCTCAAAAAAAATGTCAGAAAATCCTAAATAAAAATTAAAAAAAGCTTTTTAAAAGTATTACATTCCATATCGTAAACCCAACAAAATATTACTTCCAGGCATTGGTACAAATCCAGATTCAATATAATTGGTATTGAAAATATTATTAGCTGTAAAAGTGATATCAAATTTTGATACATTAAAAATTAGTGACGCATCCCAAACATTATAACTTTGCCCAGTTGTTCTTTCTGCATGTTTATAAATAATATTTTGAGTAACATTTTTGAAAAATTTACTCGAAAAGCGAGTTGTAAAATGGTGTCTTAACGTGTTTAAAGAATAACGTGATAAATTTTCACTTTTATTGAAAATGTTATCATCTAAAAACGAGTAACCAATTGTCAATTTTTGATAAAATTCAGAAATTTTAAAGGAATAATTTGCATCAAATTCAAAACCCTTGGTAACAACTTCAACAATATTAGTAGCTGTAAAAACACTCTCTAGAGAAGTTGGACGAACATAATCAATCAAATTGGTGGCATCTCTATTAAAAAAAGCCATGCTTCCTGAGAAATTTCCACGGTTGAATTTGATACCAATTTCTTGTGAGAAAGCTTCTTCTGGTTGCAAATTCGGATTTCCAATAGTCACTGGATCAGCATAATACAAATCTGTGTAGGTTGGAATTCTATAGGTTGTTCCTAAATTTCCATAGATTTTAAGATTGTCTGAAACCTGATATCCAACATCAATCCCCGGAAAAGCATGAAATTTAAAGTCCGAAAAATAGGTAATGGCAACTCCAGGAGTGATATCTAGTTTTGTATCCAATAATTGAAAACGATGTTCTAAAAATACATTTGCCATCATTCTATCACGTTTTCCTAAATTATTACTACTAATAGAAACGCGCGAAATATCAATTCCAAAACCTGTAATTCCCAAATTTGAAGTATAGGAAACATTGGTTTCAACTCCAACTTTATTAGTGATGTGTAAATTTCTATAAAATGCAGGATTATTTCTTCGCAATAAAAAAATATCTTGACCACGTCTCCAATAAACTCTTGGTTTTATTTTGAATTTTTCAGTTAAAAATGTTGTTGAAACACCTACTAAACTATTTTGAGTTTCTTCATATTCATTGAAAGTTGGATTGGTTGTATAAAAATTTTCAGCTCCAAACTTTTTATCAAAAAATGTAGCTAACAGTTCAATAGGTTGTTTATTTTTATTAAAAGTTCCTTTCAAAAAATAATTGGCATTGTTATAATCTGAATTATTTCGATATCCATCAGAAGTCAAAACACCTGCATGCGCAATAATTGACGAATTCGAAAACTCTTTTCCTATAGTTACTGAACCATTAATTTGACCAAATGAACCTGTTTCAGCATTCAAAGAAACCGTATTTTCTAATGATTTTTTTGTCACAATATTGATGGCTCCTGTAAATGCATTTTGACCAAAAACCCTTGCTGCAGGACCTTTAATAATTTCAATTCGCTCAATCACTTCAATAGGTAAAGCAGCGTTCAAAGTATGATGACCAGTTTGCGCATCATCCATTTTAATACCGTCAATTAACAATAAAGTTTGGTCAAAACCTCCACCTCTGATGTACAAATCTGCTTGTCCTCCTCCAGTTCCTCTTCTTCTTATATCAACTCCAGCAACTTGTTGCAACAAATCTGCTACGTTTGTTGCTGCGCTGTTTTTAATAGTTTCAGCATTGATAATAATCATTGTTCTAGAATCTTTTTTGAAAGGCAATTCTATTCTTGTGGATGTAATAATTACTTCTTTTAAAGTATCTCTTTTTGAGTTTTCATCTTGCGCGTGAAGTTGAATCATACTCAACAATAACAATCCTATAAACGTACTTTTAATTTTCATCGATAATGATTTAATAAACAAGGCAAAAGTCGTAATTTTCCGGACGATAAAAATCGTCCCGTTTTAAGATGAAAGATAGTCCGGATTTTGATTTTTTTACAAAAGTGATAGTTGTAGATAAAAGGCTATCACAACCTATTTATATTCAGGTTTCTCAGCAAATTATCAATGCAATTCAGCGCAATTATTTTTCAAAAGGCAACATGCTTCCTGGAACTCGCCTATTATCAAAATTGTTGCAAGTCCATAGAAATACTGCAGTTGCGATTTACAATGAATTGGCTTCACAAGGTTGGGTTGAAATTATTCCGAATAAAGGCACATTTGTATTAGAAACGTCCAGAAAAAGTATAAAAATGAAAGCGGGTTCAGAAAAAATAAATCAGGTTTATGCGTATGCTAATAGTACTGGATTTCCTTTTCAAAAATCATTTCATTTAGCTTCCACAGAGCAATTTTCCAATGCTAGCTTTATCATTAATGATGGAAAACCTGATCTTCGTTTGCATCCTGTGCACGAGTTTAATAGGTGGTATAGTGCCGCAATGAAACGAAAAACCTTGCCAAAAAAATGGGATAAAAAAACGGATGTTTCTTATTCTTTATTTCAAACTGAATTGTGTAATTATTTGAATACTACAAGAGGTTTTCGGATTATGCCTGAAAACATCTTAAATACACGTAGTACAGAAATGAGTTTATACATTGTTTCTCAGTTATTAATCAAACCAAATGAGTTGGTTTTGGTAGGAAATCTGAGCAATTATGCATCTAATATGATTTTTCAAGAAACTGTCGCTAACATTAAAACAATTCCGGTTGATGCTGATGGTTTGGAAGTTGATTTTATCAGAAAAAATTATAAAAATCAACAAATTAGATGCGTTTATATTTGCGCCAATAGAGATTATCCAACAACAGTTCAATTAAGTGCTGAACGTCGTTTACAATTGCTACAACTTGCAAAAGAATATGGATTTGCTATTATTGAAGATGATTACGATTTTGATTTTCAGTTTCAAGGCAGTGCAATGTTGCCACTTGCAAGTGCAGATGCTAATGGAATGGTTATACATTTGGGAAAATTAGGACAATCTTTATTTCCGAGTTTTCAAACAGGATTTGTGGTTGCTCCCGAAAATTTGATTTCTGAGGCTAAAAACTATTTGCAATTGTTAGACAGTCAAGGCGATTTGATTCAAGAACAAATACTTTCAGAATTGATTCACGAAGGTGAAATCGTTCGTTTGATGAAAAAAAATGTGATTGTCTATAAAAAAAGGCAAGAGACTTTTTGCAAACACTTAGAAACGTATTTTAAAGACATCATTTCTTGGGAAAAACCTTCAGGTGGTTTGGCTATTTGGCTGCAATTTGAGCCTAAAATATCGTTGGTTAAACTAGCAGAAGAGGCCGAAAAGAACGATTTGTTTTTACCAAAAACGATTCTGTATCAAGATAAAAA
>JANQTK010000221.1 GCA_030731695.1 Polaribacter sp. | reverse complement strand
TAATTCTACTACTTGCAATTTTTGCTGCAATATAACCTAAAATAGTTATTGTAAAAACGACGACCAACAAATTGGAAAATCGAAATTCAACAGGATAAGCCAAACTTTCTGTAATCATAAACCATCCATATTCTTTTTGAAGCAATACCAATATCACTCCTAAAAAAAGTCCGAAAATCATTCCAAAAAAAGTAAGTAAAAATCCTTGAATCACAAATATTTTTTTGATTTCAGCAACTGTTGCTCCTAAACTAAACAGGGTTTTAAGATTGTCTTTTTTATCAATAATCATCATAATGATAGAGCCAATTACATTAAACAATGCAATGATGATAATCAAAGTAAAAATCAAATAAGATACAAAATTCTCGGTATTGATAACCTTATAAAACACTTCATTCAGTTGCTCTTTGGTTTGAACATTAAAACCTGATCCCAAATTATTTTGAAGTTGTTTTGCAATTTCATCAGCAGTAGATACATCTTTCAATTTGATTTCAAAAGCAGTTATTTGATTTTTTTGAAATCTCAATAAATCAGCTGCCTGATCAATATCAACAAACACAAATTTACTTTCAAATTCTTCAGTGCCTGTGTATAATCCAACAATCTGAACTTCGGTTTTGTAAAATGCATTTTGTGGATTTATAAATCCTGTACCTGGTTTTGGGACTAAGATTCGCAAAGGTTCTGTAAAATTACGAACGCCTAAAGAGAGTTTCAAGGCAATTGTGCGTCCAATTACTGCTGTGTTTACATAATTGGTATCAATCCAAATTCCTGTACTTAACGTAGAATCAATTCTTGTAATTTCAGGATAGTTTGACGAAACTCCTTTTACAAATGCAATTTCATTTTTGTCTTCGTATTCCAAGAAAATACGCTCTTCAATGACTTTTGCAACTGATTTTATTCCAGAATTTTGTTGTAAAATTTGTGATATTGACTCTGTAATAAAAAAAGATTTCCCTTTTGTTGCAGAAATTTTAATATCTGGACTTGCACTGTCTAACAATCCATAGCTAAAAGTGCGCAATCCTGAAAATCCTGAAAGGATAATAAACAATGCCAATGAACCAACAATAACTCCAAAAGAAGCAATAATGGTAATGATATTAATAGCGTTATTACTGGTTTTAGTAAATAAATATCTTTTGGCTATGTAGGTTGAAAAACGCAAAGAGCAGGTTTTATCTTTTTTGACGTCTTGCCAATAACTCCGGATTGTTTATTGGATTTTCGTCTTTTCCTTGCAAAGATTTATCGATTTTTTCCAAATAATCCAACGTATCGTCACCAAAAAATAATAATTCTGGCATTCTACGCAACTGATTTTTAGTTCTTTGTGCCATTTCGTGACGAATCAAAGGTGTATTTGATTGCACACCTTTTATGATTTCATCTCTTTTTTCTGAAGGAAAAATACTTAAGTACACTTTTGCTACACCCAAATCCGAAGTAACACTCACTTTAGAAACAGAAATTATCACACCCTTCATACCATCTTGTGCTGCTTTTTGCAACACATCTACCAAATCTTTTTGCAATACTCCTGCAATTTTTCGTTGTCTGTTTGTTTCTTCCATGCTGCAAATTTACACAATTTTTAAACAGTGTAAATTTTATTTTTGATAGCATAAATCACTAACCCTACTCTATTTTTTACATTGCATTTGGTAAATAAAGCATCTCTATAACCATCAATAGTTTTAGGACTTAAACACATTTGATCTGCAATTTCTCTGTATGTCATTTCTGTACATGCTAATTTTAGAAACGTTGTTTCGTGCTCTTTCAGGGTAATTTGTTCATCAGCCAATCCATTTACCGATTTCATCAACAAATTCGTAACGTTTTTGGTGTGATAAAATCCGTTTTCAACAATTTCAATAAGCGCATTTTCTAACACTGCTTTTTCAGTATCTTTTAATAAATAACCAATGGCACCTGCTTTTAGCATTTTTAAAATTGTGTTATCATCATCTTCAACAGAAAGTGCCATTACATGCACTGATGGGTATTTTTGAGTTAGTAAGGCTGTTGCTTCAATACCATTCATGATGGGCATGTTAACATCCATCAAAATAACATTTGGAATATCATTAGGGGATTTAGCAATCATGTCTATTAATTCTTGACCATTTTTACAGGTATACAATACTGTAAATTTATCAAAAGTATCTACCATACTTTGAATGGCTTGCGATAATAACGTGTGATCATCAACAACAACCACTGAATATTTTTTCATAATAAATACTGAATTTTTAAGGAGGTTCCTTTGTTTTCTTCGGAATAAAATTGGATATCAGCTCCAATTAGTTTTGCTCTATTTTTAATATTACTCAAGCCAATTCCTTCTTTCTTTTCATCGGATGAAAAGCCAATTCCATTATCAGAAGCAGTAATTTGCAACATCGTTTCTTGATAGTCTAACAAAACATTCAGTTCTGATGCTTTGGAATGTTTGATTGTATTTGAAAAAAATTCTTGTAAAATTCTAAAAATAATAATACTTGATTTTTCATCTATTTTTTGCTGATTACCAATGATTTGCAAATCAGATTTTATAAAATTCAAACGATTAAAGCGATCTATTTCCAATTGAAGTGCTTCTTGTAAATCGATATTTTTAATAGCTTCAGGATTGATTAATTTAGACAAAGCTCTCACTTCTTTTAATCCTTTTGCTATCGTTTCAGAAACTTCTTGAATGTTTTCTTTCGTAGTATTTTGTAATTGAATTTTTGCCAATGTGAGTAATTGACCTATATTGTCATGCAACTCCCAACTTATGTTCCGTAAAGTTTCCTCTCTAATTTCTATTTGGGTTTCTGCAATTTCTCTTTCAAAACGTTTCTTTTCTTCCAGTTGTTTTTCTACTAAGAAGTTTTTCTTTTTTTGAAAAACAGTAAATAAAATTATTAAAGAAATTACAATAATAAGAATTAGAATTGTAGAAATTACTAATACAAATTTTCCGTTTTCTTGCATGCGATTAAACCATAAATAAAAATTAATTGAAATACAGTAGCAAGATAATAAATAATAGGAAACATTGATCTAGTTTCAAAAATACTTGAATAATATAAGGACCAAAATGGAACAGAAGTTAAGTAAAAAATTAAAAAACCTACGGATATCCAAAAAGATAAAAGTTTTTTATAATTTAAAATTTCATCAGAATTTAATAGCTCTATAAAAAATAATATAACTATAATACTATTAAAAACACCTTCTAAAGGTATGGTGTATAGAATATAAAAGTCAAAATAAAAACTAAAAAAATAAACAATATTAAAACCAATCATCAACGTTTTTAAAACTATTAATCTCGTTTTTTCTTTTATTAAATGATAATAGATTAAGCCAAACAAATTAAATTCAAAAAACGTGTAAACATTAAAAAGAGTAATGTTATTGGTAACAAAAA
>JANQTK010000220.1 GCA_030731695.1 Polaribacter sp. | reverse complement strand
TGTTGAATTTTTTTAAGTTTTAGTTCTTCTGAATCCACTACAACCTCTGTGTGAATTCTATGAAAAGTAGCATCATCAACTTTTGAAAAAATAAAATTCAACTCTTCAGAATCTTCAAAATAATTGCAATGAGCTGCATATAAGAGAACATATGCTAAAAATTCGTTTTTTGTCCAATCTACATTTTCCATATAATTTAATTTATTGGTGCATCTGAAAGTCCCCATTCTGTCCAAGATCCATCATACACTGAATGATTTTTGATACCTGCAACTGTTGCTCCTAAAGCCAATACTGAAGCAGTAATTCCTGAACCACAAGAAAAAATAAGTGGGTTGTTTTCAGGGTTTTTGGATTTAATAATCATTTTTAATTCGTCAGTAGGTTTCATTTTTGTTCCAGTTAAAATGTCAGTATGTGGCAAACTCTTAGAATTTGGAATGTGACCACCTCTAACCTCTTTTCTAGGTTCTGGCTCTGTTCCAAAAAATCTACCTTCAGAGCGTGCATCTAAAACCAAGTGTTTTTTTGAGGATACATTAGCTAAAACATCCGTTATAAATGTAATTTTTTCTGATTGATAATTTGCTGTGAAATTACCTTTAGTAAGTTTTTTGTTTGAGGGTTTCTCTGTAAGATATTTTTTTGCTTTCCATTCTGGAAAACCACCATCTAAAACTGCAATATTTTCAAATCCCATCAATTGAAACATCCACCAAACTCTGGGACTTGAGTAAATTCCTAAATCATCATACACCACAATGCAGTGATCATTATTGACACCTAATTCTTGTGCTTTTTGTTGAAATTTCTCAGCAGTTAGCATCGTATTTGGCAAAGGAGCATTTTTATCAGAAAATTCATTCAAATCGAAAAAATATGCATTTTTAATCTGATTTTTTTCTTCTAAATTTTTAGTTGTTTTTGAACCAACTTTTGGAATGGTCGCATTCAATATTAATAGTGAATCATTTTCTAAATGTTCCAATAACCAATCAACAGAAACTAAGTGAGAAGGAATTTTTAGAGACATATCAATTTTATTTTACTTCATCTAGATTATCGTCCCAATTTTTAGGTTTTGGAATGCCTAATTTTCCAATTGATTTTGCAACTAAAACTGCAACTGTGGCATCACCAGTAACATTTACAACAGTTCTGCACATATCCAAAGGTCTATCAACTGCAAAAATTAATGCCAAGCCAATTGCCAATTTATCTGAAGGAAAACCAATAGATTCCAATACAATCACCAACATAACCATTCCTGCTCCAGGCACAGCTGCTGAACCAATAGAAGCCAACAAAGCTGTTAAAATGATGGTTAATTGATCAGCAAAAGTCAAATCGAAACTCAATGCTTGTGCAATAAAAACTGCAGCAACTGCTTGATATAAACTTGTTCCATCCATATTAATTGTTGCACCAACAGGCAATACAAAACTAGAGACTTCTTTGTCCACACCAATATGTTCTTCTACTCTTTCCATGGTTACAGGCAATGTTGCTGCACTTGAACTTGTAGAAAAAGCTAATAATTGAGCAGGGCTTAGCTGTTTTAAAAACCAAAATGGATTCATTTTTGTAAAAATACTAATCAGTAGAATGTAGAATGAAATCATTAAAAGTAACCCAACAACCACAGTTCCTGCATATTTTAACAAGGCAACTAGCAAATCTGGATCATCAGAAGAAACAACCACATTTGCCAACAATGCAAAAACAGCAAATGGAGCAGATAACATAATGATGTCTACCATTTTAAGAATTACTTCATTTAATGAATCAAAAAAATCTTTCAAAGGTTTTGCTCTTTTTTCACCTACTAATAACATTGAAATTCCGAGGAAAATAGTAAAAAAGATAACTTGCAACATGGCTGAATTATCAACCATTGCTTTCAAAGCATTATCTGGAACAATATCTACCAAAAATTGCAAAGGTCCTGAACCTTTTTGTTTGGAAGCTTCCGCCAATTTAGATTGCACATCTCCACTATTTGCATAGGTTTCTGTTAATTTACTGATAGTTTCTTCAGAAATTCCGTTTCCAGGTTTTACAACATTTACCAGCAATAATCCAATTGTAATGGCAATTACGGTTGTCCCTATATAAATTGACATTGTTTTTAATCCAATATTTTTGAATTTTGAAATGTCTTTTAAATCGGAAATTCCTTTTACTAAGGAAGCAAGAATTAAAGGAATTGCGATGAGTTTCAGCAGTTTTACAAAAATTGTTCCAAAAGGATTGATCCAATTGGCAACGAAAGTAGCTCCTCCATCAATGGTTGTCATTCCCAATCCAAAGAGAATTCCGACAATCATTCCTATTAAAATCTTCCAATGTAATGCTAGTTTTTTCATTTAAAGTTTTATGAATTTATTTTTTTTAAAGATATAAAAATTAAAATTAAAAGAAATATTTTACATTTATAAGACTTATTTGTTATTTTTATAAAAAATTAAAACAAAATGTCAGGGATTTTAGACTTATTAAATAGCGATTTAGGAAAATCAATAATATCTGGTGTATCAGATTCAACTGGGACAGATAAAAATAAAACAAATAGTGTATTAACATTGGGGTTGCCCGTTTTAATGAAAGCTTTGGAAAGAAATGCTTCTACAAAAGAAGGTGCTGATGGATTATTGGGAGCTTTGTCAAAAAAACATGATGGAAGTATTTTAGATAATTTAGGCGATTTATTTAAAGGGGGTGTAGATAGTAGTGTTTTAAATGATGGAAGTAAAATTTTAGGCCATGTTTTAGGTAATAAACAACAAGGAGTTGAGCAAATAATTGGTCAAAAAGCAGGGCTTGATGCTGGTTCTGTAGGAAATATTTTAAAAGTTGCAGCTCCAATTTTAATGGGTGTTTTAGGAAAACAAAAAAATGAAAACAGCCTTGAAAATTCTAGTGATTTAACTGGTTTATTAGGAAATTTATTAGGAGGTAGTTCTTCTAAAAATGAACAAGGTTTTTTAGAAAAAATACTTGATTCTGATGGTGATGGAAGTATTATTGATGATGTTGCTGGAATGTTTTTAGGAGGTAATAAAAAACAATCTGGTGGAATTGGTGGTTTGCTTGGTGGATTATTTGGTAAATAACCTATATTTTATTTTTTATAACAAGATTTATAGACTTCTTCATACACAGGCAAGATATTTTGAATAGAGAATTTCTTGGCATGTTCAACAGCATTTTTTTTAAAACGATTTAAGGTTTCGTCGTTTTTTAAAATAGAAATTGCATTTTTTGCCATGTCATCAATATCCTCTAAATCACTTAAATAACCTGTAACTCCATGTATATTAACTTCTGGCAAACCTCCTGTATTTGTAGAAATTACTGGGGTTCTTGCAGCCATGGCTTCTAAAGCTGCTAATCCAAAACTTTCTGTTTGTGAAGGCAACAAAAACAAATCAGAATA
>JANQTK010000219.1 GCA_030731695.1 Polaribacter sp. | reverse complement strand
TCTTTATCCATTTTTTCACCAACTAAAGATAAATCTTCCACTAATTGCTCAATAAACGCTTTCAAGTTGTCTTGCACGTCTTCAATCGTTTTGTATTCGTACTCACAGCGCAATTTACCTATTAAAAAAGCGGCAGAATCTTTATGAGGCCTGTCTTCTTTTGTTAAATAACGTATGTAGTATTGAATGCTATTTAACGAGTTCATAATTGAACGCGGACATTTAGGGTTCAATATTAAAAACTCTAAAACATTGTGAATATTAGGCACTTTTTTGTAGTGCCTACGCATCATGTCATAGGTTTCTATACATTTTAATAAGGTTGACCACTCAAAACTTGAATTGATAGAATCTTCATAACTCAAATCTTCAATAAGTGTATCATTGTATTTTGAATTGATGATTCTTATAACTTGGTTTGCTCTTTCTATATAAATACCTAACATGATAATTGCATAAATTTCATCATGCAATAAAGTACCTCTAATTTTGGTTCTTAAAGAAGCAATTTGTGCCATAATCATATTGGTAAAATCGAACAAACCATCTTTTACAAACCGTTCTACAGGATAATTTTTTACAGTTCTGTTTAAGGTATTAATAGATTCATATAACTCTGTAGAAATTAAATCTCTAGCGCCATTTGCATTTTGTTGTGCGTTTTGGATTGATGTTAAAATTGAAAAAGGTTTTTCCGGATTTAATCCAATATCAAACAATACCTCTTGTTCTATAAGTTCTTTTCCTTCTTTTAATTCTTCTTCATCCACTACAAAAACCATCGACCGCAACACAAATTGTCTTGACTGAGCCAACTCGTTTGGTGCGTCTAGTGACGAAAAATAATTGACGTTTAAATACCTTGCTATATGTTCTGAACGCTCTAAATAACGTCCCATCCAAAATAAATTATTGGCTACTCTTGCTAACATAAAATTGTTTTATTTTTTTAATACCCATGTATCTTTAGATCCTCCTCCTTGTGATGAATTTACCACTAAATTCCCTCTTTTTAATGCGACTCTTGTTAAGCCTCCTTTTAATACAAAATCTTTGTCTTTACCTAAAAGTGTAAATGTTCTTAAATCTACATGCCTAGGTTCAAAAGAATTTTCATCTTCAATATAGGTAGCATGTGTAGATAATGACATAATTGGTTGTGCTATGTATTTTCTTGGGCTTTCTTTTACCGTAATTTTTACTTTTTCTATTTCTTCTTTGGTTAATTTATTTCCTATAGAAATTCCATATCCACCAGATTCATCAACAGGTTTTATCACCAATTTATCTACATTTTCTAACACAAATTGTAACTCATCTGGTCTGCTACAATGATAGGTATGAACATTGTTTAAAATAGGCTCTTCATCTAAATAATATTTGATAATTTGAGGCATGTATGTGTAAATAGCTTTATCATCAGCTACTCCTGTACCAGGAGCATTTACCAAACAAACTTTCCCTTTCATATAGCATTTAAACAATCCTGGTACTCCTAATAAAGAATCTTTTCTAAACGCTAATGGGTCAATAAAAGCATCATCTACCCTTCTATAGATAACATCTACCCTTTCTAAACCTTTGATGGTTTTCATGTACACAAAATCGTTGTCAATAAACAAATCTCTACCTTCAACCAACTCTACACCCATTTGTTTTGCTAAAAATGAATGTTCATAATACGCTGAATTATAGACACCTGGAGTTAACACAACACATTTTGGAATGTCTACTCCTTTTGGTTTTACAGATTCTATGATTTGTAATAAATTTTCACCATAATCGGATACATTATACGTTTGGTAATGGTTAAAAACCCCAAACAATGTTCTTTTTAAAGCAGCCCTATTTCCTATAACATAACTTACTCCTGAAGGACAACGAATATTGTCTTCCAATACATAATGATTACCATCTGCATGTTTAATTAAATCAGTACCAGAAACGTGATTGTAAATGCCTCCTGGAGGATCAAAACCTTTCATTTGCTCTAAAAAATTTGCAGATGAATTGATTAAATCAATAGGCACAATTCCTTGTTTTATGATTTTTTGATCGTGATATAAATCCCATAAAAAAAGATTCAAAGCTTTACTTCGTTGCAAAGCGCCTTTTTCTATTTTTATCCATTCTTCATTGCCAATAATTCTTGGAAATAAATCAAAAGGAAATATTTTTTCATTGGTTCCTTGATCTCCATAAACCTGAAATGTAATTCCTTGATTAAAAAAAGCATCTTTGGCTTTGTTATTTAAGTTTACAAAATCATTTACGGAATATTCACTAAATAAATTAAATAAAGTAGCATACACATCCCTTACTTCCTTGTTATTAATAAAGATTTCATCGTAAAATCTTGAATCAAATTCATACGACGAAAAAATAGGTAACTCTATAGGTGCTTTCAAATTGATTACTTTTAAATGGTAAATTTACTATAAAACAATCGCTAATATATTCAAATTTATTAAATTATTTTAACTTATATTCATAATTGTATGATTTTTCTGCAACAAAAAATAAAAATCATTAATTATTCAATAATGAGGTCATAGCTCATTTTATTTTTTCATATTTGTAAATTAAATGAATCTTATTTTATTATTTTCACGGTTGATTTTATCAATCAATAAAAGCAGTATTAATGGCATTAAAAATTGTAATATCTCACAAAACAACTTATAAATACGATCGTTCTGTTGGCCTATCTCCACATATTTTTCGTTTAAGACCTGCACCACATAGTAGAACGCCAATTGAGTCATATTCTCTAAAAATAAAACCAGAAAATCATTTTTTTAACTGGCAGCAAGACCCTTTTGGAAATTATTTGGCTAGAGTAGTTTTTCCGGATAAAACAAAAGAACTCTCTATTGATGTGGAGATTATTGCAGATATGAAAACCATCAATCCGTTTGATTTTTTTGTTGAAGAATCTGCAGAAGAGTTTCCTTTTACCTATTCAGAAACAATCAAAAAAGAGTTATTACCGTATTTAGAAATCACTGAAAAGGGCCCTTTATTAATAGATTTTTTAAAAATTATTGATACAACTCCTCGTAAAACGATTTATTTTTTAATTGATATCAATAGAAAAATATATGAATATTTAAGTTACAACATCCGAATGGAGCCTGGAGTTCAAAATTGTGAAGAAACTTTAACTACGAAAACGGGTTCTTGTAGAGATTTTGCTTGGTTATTTGTGCAAACTTTGCGTCATTTAGGCTTTGGTGCACGTTTTGTTTCTGGGTATTTAGTGCAATTAAAATCCGATGAAAAATCGTTGGATGGTCCTTCAGGTCCACCAGAAGATTTTACTGATTTACATGCTTGGGCAGAAGTATATTTACCAGGTGCAGGTTGGATTGGTTTTGATGCTACTTCTGGTTTATTAGCTGGTGAAGGGCATATTCCTTTGGCTTGTACCCCATCTTTTGAAAGTGCTGCTCCAGTATTTGGACTTTCGGATGTTTGTGAAAC
>JANQTK010000218.1 GCA_030731695.1 Polaribacter sp. | reverse complement strand
GTTGAAATTCGCAAAAGGTGTGTTTGAAAAAATTGGTGTGATTGTAGGTTTTCAACGGAAGTTATTTACAATAAAAAACGCAACCAATTTACTGATTGCGTTTTATTATTTTATAATAAAAATTATTATTTCACTTCTTCAAAATCAACATCTTCTACACTATCGCCTTGATTTGCGTTTGAAGAACCTTGATTTGGATTTGGATTTGCATCTCCTGCATTTGGTTGTTGTGCTGCATACATTTCTTCAGAAGCAACTTTCCAAGCTTCATTGATTTTGTCCATTGCAGCATCAATTTGAGCCAAATCTTTTGATTCATAAGCTTTTTTCAAATCTTCTAAAGCGGTTTCAATTGGTGCTTTTTTATCCGCAGATAGTTTATCACCAAATTCTTTCAACTGTTTTTCTGTTTGGAAAATCATGGAATCAGCTCCATTTATTTTTTCAGCAGTTTCTCTTGCTTTTTTATCAGAATCAGCATTTGCTTCAGCCTCTCTTCTCATTTTTTCGATGTCTTCTTGACTCAATCCTGAGGATGCTTCAATACGAATATCTTGCGTTTTGTTAGAAGCTTTGTCAGTTGCAGAAACTTTGATAATTCCGTTGGCATCAATATCAAAAGTAACTTCAATTTGAGGAACACCTCTTCCAGCTGGTGGAATACCATCTAAATGGAAACGTCCAATCGTTTTATTGTCAGCAGCCATGGCTCTTTCACCTTGTAAAACATGAATTTCTACAGAAGGTTGATTGTCAACAGCCGTTGAAAATACTTGTGATTTTTTAGTTGGAATGGTTGTATTAGCTTCGATTAATTTCGTAAACACATTTCCCATTGTTTCAATACCTAATGATAAAGGAGTAACGTCTAATAACAATACGTCTTTCACATCACCACTTAAAACTCCCCCTTGAATTGCAGCACCTAAAGCTACTACTTCATCAGGATTTACACCTTTACTTGGTGCTTTTCCAAAGAATTTTTCAACCGCTTCTTGTACAGCAGGAATTCTTGTTGAACCTCCAACCAATACAATTTCGTCAATATCCGATTTTGATAAACCAGCATTTTTCAAAGCAGTTTCACAAGGTTGGATTGTTCTTTTTACCAAATCATCAATCAATTGCTCAAATTTTGATCTTGATAAGGTTCTTACCAAGTGTTTTGGGCCTGAAGCAGTTGCAGTGATATAAGGTAAATTAATTTCTGTTGAGGCAGAACTTGATAATTCGATTTTTGCTTTTTCAGCAGCTTCTTTCAAACGTTGCAAAGCCATTGGATCTTTGGTTAAATCCATTCCTTCTTCCGCTTTGAATTCGCTTGATAACCAATCTATGATTTTTTGATCTACGTCATCTCCACCTAAATGTGTGTCTCCATCAGTTGCTAAAACTTCGAAAACACCATCTCCTAATTCTAAGATAGAAACGTCATGAGTTCCACCACCAAAGTCGAAAACTACAATTTTTTTATCGTCATTCGATTTGTCTAAACCATAAGCCAAAGCAGCTGCAGTGGGTTCGTTGATAATTCTACGAACTTTTAAACCCGCAATTTCCCCAGCTTCTTTAGTAGCTTGTCTTTGAGCATCATTAAAGTACGCAGGAACTGTAATTACAGCTTCAGTAACTTCTTGACCTAAATAATCTTCAGCCGTTTTTTTCATTTTTTGTAACACCATTGCAGAAATTTCTTGAGGTGTGTATAAACGACCATCAATTTCAACTCTTGGGGTGTCATTATCTCCTTTTACTACTTTATAAGGAACTCTTTCTGTTTCTTGTTTTGATTCAGAAAATTTATTTCCCATAAAACGTTTGATAGAATACACAGTTTTAGTTGGATTGGTAACAGCTTGTCTTTTTGCTGGATCTCCAATTTTACGTTCTCCACCTTCAACGAATGCTACAATTGATGGTGTTGTTCTTTTTCCTTCCGCATTTGGGATGACAACAGGCTCATTTCCTTCCATTACAGAAACACACGAGTTTGTTGTTCCTAAATCGATTCCAATTATTTTACTCATAACTTTATTGATATTTAATTTTTAATTCAATTTTACGTTGAACAAATAGACAAACTGTATGCCAACCAATTTTTAGCCTAAAAATGACATATTTTTATTTTTGTTTGATTTAAAATCTGACACATTGACACATTATTTCATAAAAGTTTAAGCAAAAATTAATGATTATTTGTTATTAATCATTTTTATATGATTGAAAAATTCATCATATTTGGCAATTAATAACTAAAACTATTTAATCATGAGTAAATTTGACGAAAAAGTAGCTTTGTACAAAAAGTTTATGGATGATAGAGATATCCGTTCAAACACAGAATTATTAGAAGCAGTAACTAAAGGATTGGGTCCTTCTATTTACAATGCAGATTCAGAAACTGTTTCAGGTTCAGATGCAAAAGAATTAGAGACAGTTAAAAATAATTTTTTAATAAAAAAATTAGGTTTGCCAGATTCACCAGAGTTGGACGAAAAAATTGCTGAAGTGATGGAAAGAATTGGAACTTCTGAACGAAAAAAATACAGAGCAGTTGTGTATTATATGTTAGTAAAAAAATTTGATAAAGAGTCCGTTTACGAAATGTAAATTAAAATTTTATTTTATTTATCTTAAAAATCCAACTCATTCAGTTGGATTTTTTACATTTACAGCAATTTAAAATACAATATCTACGAATGTCGCAATTTATTAGTGTTTTTGATATGCTCAAAATAGGAGTAGGTCCTTCAAGTTCTCATACACTTGGACCTTGGAGAGCTGCTCAACAATGGATTTTAAAATTAAAAGAACACCAATTATTTGATACAATTGATCGTGTTCAGGTTGATTTGTATGGTTCTTTATCGCTTACAGGAAAAGGACATGCTACAGATTTGGCGATTTTGTTAGGCTTGAGTGAAGCAGATCCAGAATATATTCCGATTGAAGATATTTTTATTATTGTAGAAAGAATCAATACCCAAGAAGAATTGATTTTTAAGGGCGGCAAAACCATTCCATTTCCAAAAAGTGCCATAAAATTCAATAGAGAGTTTTTGCCTTTTCATGCAAATGGAATTACTTTCAGAGGTTTTTTTGAAGAAAAGGAAATTTCAACAGAAACCTATTTTTCTATTGGAGGTGGCTTTATTGTGCAAGAAAATGATTCTCTGGAGGAAGAAATTGAGATTAACAAAAAAAACTTTCCCTACCCAATCAATAGAGCTATTCAATTGGAAAACTATTGTGAAAAAGATCATTTATTGATTTCGGATGTTGTTTTGCAAAATGAATTGGTTTTAAGGTCCTCAGAAGAAATTGATTTTGAGTTGCATCGAATTTGGGATACCATGCTAGAATCTATGTATTTGGGTTGTCATACTTCAGGGACATTGCCAGGAGGATTGAAAGTGAAAAGACGCGCTTTTGATACGCATCAAAAATTGATAAAAGATGCAGATTATTCCAATCCAAAAGAATGGATTGCTGCCATCAGAAGTACTGAAGTAAAATTCAGAGAAATTTTAAAATGGGT
>JANQTK010000217.1 GCA_030731695.1 Polaribacter sp. | reverse complement strand
TTGAATCAATTCTTCATTATTTGATTTTTTAGCTTCAAAATCTTTTTTAATGAACTCCAATCTTTCCGATTGGAATTGTTTATTAATGACATTGAATTTATCCATTACTTCTTGATTCTTTGAACCTGAAATTACAGGATTGATTCCAAATTTCTCAACATTATCATTGATTGTAATTACTCCTTCTTCACCAAAAAACAAAATTCGTTTATCTGTTGTGTTTCCATCAAAAGTTAAATAATACATTACTGGAGAATCCACTTGATCTGTCAATCGAAAAGTTTCTTTTCCTATTAATTTGATTGAATCTACAGAAACCAAAGCAGTATCTTGCATTTTTTGTAAATACAAGGTTCCTTTTTTCAATCCTTTAATTTGACCTTCTACAATCATGTTTCCATCTTTCTTAGAACATGCGAAAATGGTAAAAGAAGTAATAAAAATTGTGATAATTTTTTTCATTTTTAATTTAAAATTTAAGTCTGCAAATATGCTGATTTTTATTTAAAGAGTGGATGCTAATTCCATTAAAATAGTACTTACAATTGCACCAATTGTCCCAATTGCATAGCCAAAAACAGCCAATAAAACACCCACAGTTGCCAATGATGGGTGAAAAGCTTGTGCAACAATAGGGGCAGAGGCTGCACCACCTACGTTAGCCTGACTTCCAACAGCCAAAAAGAAATAAGGCGCTTTGATGATTTTTGCAACAATAATTAAAAGTATGGCATGAATAAACATCCAAACCAATCCAATAACCATCAATCCAGGGTTTTCTAAGGCTTGATTCAAATCCATTTTCATACCAATAGAAGCGACTAAAATGTATATAAAAACACTTCCTAATTTGCTTGCTCCTGCACCTTCGTAATTTCTTGCTTTTGTGAAGGATAAAAAAATGGCGACTAAAGTTGCAATACTAATCAACCAGAAAAAACTAGAATCTAAAAAAGAAAACGTATTTCTGATTGTTGGAGATGAAATAGTTGCTACAAATTTTGTAAAAAACTGACTAAAATATGTTGCAACAAAATGTCCAAAACCAACAGTTCCAAAAGCAATTGCCAACATGATCATCAAATCTGATAAAGATGGATTTCTTTTTACCTTATCTGTAAAAAGAGTCACCTTATTTTTCAATTCTTCAATTGCAGAATTATCTGCTTTTAACCATTTGTTAATAGCTTCTTTTTTGCCAATTCCAATCAATAAAATGGCCATCCAAATATTGGCTACAACAATATCTACAATGACCATTCCTCCATATTTTGCAGGATTGTATTTGTAAATTTCCAACATGGCTGTTTGGTTGGCACCACCACCAATCCAACTTCCTGCTAGTGTAGAAAGTCCTCTCCAAACTGCATCAAAATCTGCTCCTCCAACAGTTTCAGGAGAAAAAATAGAAATGAGTAAAATTGCAATTGGGCCACCAATAATGATTCCTACAGTTCCTGTAAAAAACATAATTAAGGCTTTTGAACCCAAATTGAAAATGGCTTTTAAATCGATACTTAGCGTCATTAGAACCAAGGCTGCAGGTAATAAATACTGACTTGACACAAAATACAATTGTGATTTGTTTTTAATGATTTCACCAGCTACATTTTTAGTTTCCCATTCTGGCGAAATCAGCCCGAAAGTAGTAAACAGAGCAGGTACAAAATACGCCATGAATAACCCAGGAACTATTTTGTAGAATTTTGACCAAAAGCCGGTTTTAATGTTTTCAGTATAAAAAACGAATCCTAAAGAAATCATTAAGATACCAAAAACAATAGCGTCATTTGTAATAATTGGTTCAGACATTATTCAAAGTTTAAAATTTAAAATTCAATGTTTAAAAAAATTACCCTAAATTTATTGCTAAATCAAGGGTAATAACTCGCTTTAATTAATTTTCATTAAAGATTTTTACCTCTTTAAACGATGAGATGATAATACCATCAGTGGCATTTTTATAAGCAATCCAATCTGAATTATAAAAAGCATTGGTTGTTTTGATAGCCTCTTTAAAAGCTTCTAAAAATTGATTTACCAATTGTTTTTCAGTGTCTGTTTGATTTCCAAAACGAGAACGAATATAGCTATATGCAGTTCCAAAACGTTGACTTACAGTTACTTCAGGGTTTCTTGTAATTCCTTGTCTTTCATCAACTTTACCTAAATAAATGGCGATTAAATCATCAATTTTTTTGATAATTTCTGTAGATGATTTGATTTCAGCTTCGTATTTCTTTTTATCATTTTTAGACAATTGATCCTTAATTGTTGTTGCTGTATTTTTACTCTCAACCAATTGTTTAACAATAGCAGCCATTTTTTCTTGATGATTTTCCATTGCTTTACTTGCATCATATTTTTGATTGATAGCTTCCTGAGAAATTTGCAATCTTGGATCAAATTCAACGTTAATTGTTTGCTCTGAAACAGCCTCTCCAAAAGTCATTTTTAGTTTATAAACTCCAGGTTTTACAGTCACTCCAGAAGATTCTCTTGACGAATTTCTAATCGTTCTAGATGCTCTTTCAACACCTTTTTCATCTAAATTCCAAGTTGTTTTATGAATTCCGTTTTCATCAGGAGTTTTAAATTTTAAGGTTCTAATCAAGCGATCTCCATCAAAAATCTCTAATGTGATAGAATCGTTTTTAACACTTTTTTTATCATCAATTTTCTCTTTTTTATCCTCTTTAATTTCTTTTGGCTTGTTGATGTAATAGGAAATGATTGCACCACTTTTTCTATTTTCTCCTTGATACATAGCATCTGCCCCAAATCTACTTCCTGTAGGTTGTTGGTATTCAGCTTGATATGCAGTTGGAGGTGAAAACAAAACTAATTTTTCTTTTAAAACAGCTTCTTTTGCAATGGCTCTTAATGGTCTAATATCGTCTAAAACCCAAGCAGCACGTCCAAAAGTTCCAATAATCAAATCATGTTCTCTTGGATGAATAACCAAATCATTTACAGGAACTGTAGGGAAACCTTCCGTCCATTTTGTCCATTTTTTTCCTGCATCAATGGAAAGGTATAAACCATCATCTGTTCCTAAAAAAAGCAAATTTTCATTTTCTGGATCTTCAATAATGCTCAATGTAAAACTTGCAACATCATTTTCATCTACAATTCTTTCCCAAGTTTTTCCATAATTTTTTGTTCTATATGCATAGGGTTTGTAGTTGAATCGTCTGTAATCATTTGCAACTAACAACGCTTCTCCTTTGTTTTTGTTGGATGCTTTTACTTGTGTAATCCAACTATTTTCTGGTAGATCTTTGATGTTTTTAGAGACGTTTGTCCAAGTTTTTCCTCCATCTTTTGTGATGTGAACTTGACCATCATCAGTGGCGGCCCACAAAACATCTTTTTCTAAAATAGTGGGTTCAATCACTAAAATAGTACAATGATTTTCAGCACCAGTTGCATCCATAGTTAAACCACCACTTTCTCCTTGTTTTAATTTTTCAGGATTATTGGTTGTCAAATCAGGAGAAATTACACTCCAAGTTAATCCTTTATCCGTTGATTTATGCACAA
>JANQTK010000216.1 GCA_030731695.1 Polaribacter sp. | reverse complement strand
AATTTAGTAGGCTCAAATATTTTTAACATCCTTGCTGTTATTGGAATTACTGCCATAATTACTCCTATTGAAGTTGTTGATCAAAAGTTTTTATCCAATGATATTTATTGGATGTTAGGTACTGCTTTACTCATTTTGTCTTTGGTCTTTTTCCCAAAAGGATTGAGATTGAATTGGATTGACGGAGTTGTTTTACTTTTAGTTTATTCGGGATTTATTTATTGGACTTTATAAATAAATTCAAATATAAACTTTTTTAGTACTTTAAGATTCCATTTAAATTTAAAGAATTCGCTTATCAAAATTATTAATTGAGGATAGTTATAAGTATTGTTTATAAAGAACCAAAAACTATCCTATTTATTAATCGTACATTTGCAAACCAAAAAATTTGATACTTAATGACCGAAATTGATTTTGCTTTGCAGCAAAAAAAAGATACCGAAATTATTGAATTTGTTGGAACTGTCATTTGGAATAAATTAAATGAAAATAAAATTTTTGAGAATTTATCTTTCCCAGAACGAAATTTTATTTACATAGATATTTTTGAAAGTGAGATAAATCATGATGGTTTGTTTGGATTTTTTTTTAATACTTCTGGTGAATTTTCTCATGAAGTATTAGACGCATTCGTAGCAATTGATGCCCATGAAAATGCAAGTATTATCTATAAAGCTCTCAAAGTTTTTCCTGATTTACCTATCCCAAAAGATATTATTTTACGAAGACAAGTTATGGGGAAATTAAAAGAATCTGACCTAGAAAAATGGTCTGATTTAGAACTAGATTTATTGAATTTAAATGAAGATATCTTAGAATTACTAATTAATTACATAAAACGAAACAAATCTTCATTTGAATATTAAGGTATATTCCTAAAAAATTTTTGAACATAAAATTTAAATGTCAAAATTACCAAAATCGCACAAATTTATTGATCTTTCCGACTATGGAAGACCTATCGCAAAAGTTATTTCATTATCATTAAAAGAAACTATTTTCACTCCAATTCATGTTACTATTGGATTTATAGTTGCTGGATTGCTTGCAGTCTTGTTTATAATTAATGATTACTATTGGCTTGCAGCTATATTTCTTATTATTAAATCAATATTAGATGCTGCAGATGGTGAATTGGCCCGTATTCGAAAAACACCTTCTTACACTGGCAGATATTTAGATTCAGTGGCAGATATTTTATTGAATTTGATCATTTTTCTCTCCATTTGGTTCATAACAAATGCCAGTATCACAAATACAATTATTGCCTTTCTGGGAATCCAATTGCAAGGAACGCTGTATAATTATTATTATGTGATTATGAGAAATCAATTAAATGGAGATAGTACAAGTAGAATTTTCGAAAACTCAACTCCAATTGCAATGAAAGGAGAAAAACAAAAAAATGTCGATTTTTTATTTGGCCTTTATAAAATTTTTTACGGAGGATTTGATAAAATTATTTATTTTCTAGATAAACATGCTTCTGATGGAAAAACACCACCAAAATGGCTTATGACAGCTATATCAACATTTGGATTGGGTTTTCAGTTGCTTATAATCGCAGTGATGCTAATTACGGGTTTAAAAGAATATATTATTCCATTTTTTATAGGATACTCATCATTAATATTTATTTTTATAGCCATCAGAAAATTGTTGTAATATTCAAAAAATATAATTTTAAAATGACTCGATTCAAACTAATTGTAGCAATTGTTTTTGGCACTTTATTCGCTTGTAATTCCCAAGGAAAAAGAGCTTTGATTGGTGATAGCGAATACCAACAAAAACTAAATGCAAGCTATAAAGACGCTTCAACTTCCCCATTAAAAACATCCGATTTAAAGAATTTTAAAGGCCTTGATTTTTTTCCAATTGATTCGTCCTATATTGTTACAGCAACAATTGTAAAAACTAACAATGCGCCAATTTTTGAAATGGCGACCACTACAGATAGAAAACCATTATACAAAGAATATGGGATTTTGAATTTTAAAATAAAAGGAGTTGATTGCCAATTAACCATCTATCAAAGTCAAGATGATTTAAGAGATGAAAAATATAAAAATTACCTGTTTTTACCTTTTACTGATGACACTTCTGGAAACGAATCCTATGGAGGAGGCCGTTATATGGATGTAATGACAACTGATATTAAAAAAGACAACACGATTTTATTGAATTTCAACAATACTTATAATCCATATTGTGCTTACAATGAAAAGTATTCATGTCCTTTAACTCCCAGAAAAAATCACTTGAATTTAGAAATTAAGGCAGGTATTAAAAAGTTTAAAAAAGGCTAAGGATTGATTGAAATTGACTCTTGCAAATCTAATTCAATAGCTTTTTCTAGGTTTTCTAAATGATGTTTTCTGACTTTTAATTTGGTTGCTGCGTGTGCTTTTGAATTAAGTTTCCCAAACATTCCTGCAGTTTTAATTGCAGTTGCTATCAATTCATTTTCAGGAACAATAATATCTAAAAAACCAGCTTTTACAGCCTCTTTCGGATTGTAAATTTCAGCATTAATCACACTTCTATTCAAATAAACTTCTGATAAACGTGCTTTTGCAATGGCAATTCCTGCATGATGCATGGTCATTCCAATTAGTACTTCGTTCAAACCAATTTTAAAATCGCCCTCTACTCCAATTCTATAATCCGCAGAAAGCAATAAAAATGCACCTTTTGCAATGGCATGACCATTGCAAGCCACAATAATTGGTTGTGGAAAAGACAACATTCTAAGAGATAATTTTGATCCTTTTGTAACCAATTCTTTGGCTGATTCAGGAGATTTTGTCATTACTTTTAAGTCAAAACCACCAGAAAAAATTCCTGAAGAACCTGTTAAAATTACAACTTTATTATGTTTTTCAGCTTCGTCTAAACCCGCATGTATTCCCTCAATAACCTCGTGAGAAATAGCATTGGCTTTTCCGTTATTGATACCAATGATTGCATAATTTTCTGAAGAATGATAGCTTACAAATTCGCTCATATACTTTAACAGTTCTTAATTTTAAAAATTTCTGATTAAAAATCTTATTTATTCAAATTTCAAATCCTCAATATCTTTCCAATTTTTTTTATCAACTACAGTACCTTCATTTAAAATTACAATCCCAGGATTTGATCTAATGATTGTTTTTAAGGTAGTTTCGTCACAAAATAAAAACTCAAAAGGCAACTTAAATTTTTTGATTGTCATTTGTAAAATATCTGAAAAAGATGCTGAAGCTCCATATACTTTATACCCTTTTTTGATAGCTTTATCAGCCATTTTTTTTATTTCTGGAAAGGCTTCATAATCTGCTTTATCTAAATTATAAGCAATAACTAACACCACTTTTTTCATTTTTAAAATCTGTGGAGCCAAATCATTCTGTGCATCTTCCAACATAAAATCGTGCACTTTTGGCAAAGTCCCATCTTCAGGATATTTCATTCCTTCAGGAATATTTTTTCCAATAGCATAAGGTCTAAAATCGATAATTGGCAAATGTACTAACACATAATAAGTTATAAAACTCGTGA
>JANQTK010000215.1:13720-15092 GCA_030731695.1 Polaribacter sp. | reverse complement strand
AATTATTCAATATTAATCACAAGAATAATTACCTCTTTTTATTCGTTTTAAAATTTTTTAAAATGAAAAAAATATCCATTTTTTTATTCTTGTTTGTAAGCTTTTTTACAAACGCACAAACGTTCAACATCTCAGGAAAAGTAGTAGATGAAAACAACGAAATTTTACCAAATGCCAGTATTTTAATTCCGAAAATAAACAAAGGAATTGCCACAAATGCTGATGGAACATTCAACCTAAAATTAGAAAAAGGAACCTATGTTTTTCAAATTTCATTTTTAGGTTATAAATCCATCAATCAAGAAGTTAACATCAACAAAGATGAAGAATTTACCTTTATTTTGAAATCCAATCAAATGATGTTAGATGAAGTTTTGGTATCTGCAGTTCGTGTAAATGCGGATATTCCTGTGACATTTTCAAATCTGTCAAAAAAGGAAATTGCCAAACGAAATCTGGGTCAAGACATTCCTATTTTACTGAATTATTTACCATCAGTAGTTTCATCATCAGATGCTGGTGCAGGAATTGGATACACGTATATGAGCGTTCGTGGTTCCAATAACGAACGAATTAACGTTACAGTTAACGGAATTCCATATAATGATGCAGAAAGTCATGGAACTTTTTGGGTGAATTTGGGCGACTTTGCTTCTTCTACAGAAAATCTACAATTACAACGTGGTGTTGGAACATCCACCAATGGTTCAGGCGCTTTTGGTGCGAGTTTAAACATCTTGACAGATGCTATTGCCGAAAATGCTTTTGGTGAAATTTCCAATTCATTTGGCTCTTTTAACACCCGAAAACATACTGTGAAATTCAGTACTGGAAAAATCAATGACAACATCGAAATTGCTGGACGTTTGTCAAATATTTCTTCTGATGGGTATGTAGATCGTGCGTTTGCGGATTTAAAATCGTACTTTTTACAAGCAAGTTTTGTGGACGAAAATACCTTGATTAAAGCCATTACTTTTGGCGGAAATGAACGTACGTATCAAGCTTGGTTTGGTTTAACTGCAGATGAATTAGCGCAAGACAGAAGACAAAATCCATACACTTATGACAATGAAACAGACAATTATCAGCAAGATCATTATCAATTGCATTGGAATGAAAAATGGAGCGAAGAATGGTCTACAAATCTGGGTTTAAACTACACCAAAGGGGCAGGCTATTTTGAGCAATTTAAAGAAGCTGAAGATGCTGCTGATCTGAATAATTTGATCGTTGATGGAACAGACGCGATTGTTAGACGTTGGTTAGACAATGATTTTTATGTCATCAATTTCAACACTAATTACAAAACAGAAAAAATAAATTTCATCACAGGAATTTCATACTCAAATTATACTGGAGATCATTTTGG
>JANQTK010000215.1:9702-13620 GCA_030731695.1 Polaribacter sp. | reverse complement strand
TTTAATCCGAAGTTTGGTTTTACGTATAAAATGAATGAAAATCAAAATTTGTACACCTCTTTTGCAGTGGCTAACAGAGAACCAAATAGAAATGATTTTGAAGTTGGCGTAAATACCCATGAAACCTTATTTGATTACGAATTGGGATGGCGTTTACAAAAAGAAAACATCAAATTAAACACCAATGTGTATTTTATGGATTATAAAAATCAGTTGGTTTTAACAGGTGCTATAGATGGCGTTGGTGCGCCAATAAGAGCAACTTCAGGAAAAAGTTACAGGTTAGGTTTAGAAATTGATGCTGATATTCAGTTAAGTAATAAATTCTCTATCAAGCCAAATGCTGCTTTTAGTTCGAATAGAAATCAAGATTTTGTGGCACCAATTGATGGAGTTTTGCAAAACTTAGGCAATACAAATTTGTCATTTTCACCAAATGTTGTGATTGGAAATATTTTTACCTATCAGCCAAAAGAAGCTTTTCAAATTTCGTTTTTATCAAAATATGTAGGCGAACAATTCATGAGTAATTTGAGCAGTAAAGTATCAGAAAATGATGTGTTAGCTTCTTTCTTTACGAGCGATTTAAATGTAGTATATCAACTAAAACCATCAAAAATATTTAAAGCAGTAACGTTTACAGCCTTAATCAACAATATTTTTAATGCTGAATATGTAGATAGAGGGTATTATTACACCTTTGATGATACTTGGTCAAATGCAAACTCAACAACCACTTTAGATGGTGCAGGATATTACCCACAAGCCACTAGAAATTTCCTTTTGGGAGTTACGTTACATTTTTAAATTTTTCTTAATTTTTAGCCGAATTTGGTTAAAAAACCATAATAAAAAGCCGTTTTTTAGTTAAAACGGCTTAATTTTTGTACCTTAGCAAAACATGAAAATTTCCACGATATATCAAAAAAGAAATCTAAGAGTTTATAGTTTTGATTTTACTATTTTCAGAAATCAATCTGATAAATTCATTCCTCCTACTTTATAGTTCCTTTTTTTTCGAGAAGAAAAAAAATAGCCACTCCTTTTTATCAACCACAAAATGCATTGAAAAGTGCGTTATAAAATTTTATTTTATGAAACTTATTCAAATTAAAAGATCAACCAAACAACAAAAATACTATTCATCTGCAATGGGGATGTTAAACTGTAAAGTAATATCTATTAAAAAATACTTATTCGGCATTCCAATTCAAACCCTCCATAAATATAGAGAAACGTACTATGGAGAAACTAAAAATTGTGATGACTGCAATTTATTTATATAATTTAAACCTAAACACTAAAAACATATATGAGGCAACTAAAAATTACCAAACAAGTTACCAATCGTGACGCAAAATCATTAGAAAAATATTTTCAAGAAATTAGCAAAATCGAATTAATTACTGCTGATGAAGAGGTAGAATTAGCCATAAAAATTAAAAAAGGAGACAAAAGAGCGTTGGATTTATTGGTAAAATCGAACTTACGATTTGTAGTTTCTGTTGCCAAACAATATCAAAATCAAGGGTTAAAATTATCTGATTTGATCAATGAAGGCAATTTAGGTTTGGTAAAAGCAGCGAAACGTTTTGATGAAACAAGGGGTTTTAAGTTTATTTCGTATGCAGTTTGGTGGATTCGTCAATCTATTTTACAAGCATTGGCAGAACAATCAAGAATTGTGCGTTTGCCTTTGAATAAAATTGGTAGCATCAATAAAATCAACAAAGTATATGCAAAATTAGAGCAACAAAACGAACGCATTCCGTCGTATGTAGAAATCGCGAATGAATTGGATATCACGTCTCAAAATGTGGAACAAAGTATGAAAAATTCAGGCAGACATTTGTCAATGGATGCTCCTTTTAGAGAAGGTGAAGAATCAAATATGTATTCCATTTTAGGCTCAGAAGACTCTCCAAGACCCGATAATTCGTTGATGAATAAATCCTTACAGATTGAAATTGGACGCGTTCTAAACACCTTGCCAGATAAAGAAGCTGCGATTGTAAAAATGTATAACGGATTAAATAATCAAGATACTACCTATAGTTTAACTGAAATTGGCGAGACATTTAATATTACTAGAGAACGTGTTCGTCAAGTAAAACAACGAGCATTGAATAAATTAAAATCAAGATCAAGAACCACGGTTTTAAGAACTTATTTAGGGTAAAATAACAACTAAAACTACAATACAACCTTCATTATGTAAAAGTAATGGAGGTTTTTTGTGCTAATTTTAAAAAAGGGTGTTTTTCCTCTAGTATTTTATTTGACTTTTTAATAAAAAAACTAATTTTGATTTCGACTGATATAATCTATTGAAGATACATATATCATCTTAAGTTATTAAATATTAAAAGATTCTAGAAATGAATAATGAATTAGAAATAGATTACGCAAGTAAGGGAACTCGATTTGGAAACAATTTTATTGATAAAATAGGATTCTTTTTTCTTCTTTTTTTGAACGCAATGATTCTTGATGGTTGGCTTGGAATAATACCTGAAGATGGTTCTGATTGGTTTGTAATATATTTTCCTGTTCTATATGTCTTGTATTATTTGCTTTTTGAATATGCTTTTGGTAAAACACCAGGGAAATTTATAACAGGAACAAAAGTTATTGACTATAATGGGAATAAACCAAATTTCAAGACTTTACTTATTCGAAATCTTTGCAGGTTGATTCCTTTTAATGCTTTCTCTTTTCTTATATCAGAAAGAGGTTGGCATGATTCAATTTCTAAGACTTATGTTGTAAATAAATAAAATGTATACTAACTATTATTGCTATAAGTAATTTCTAATTTCTGGTATCCTTTAAAGTTAAGTTCTAAAAAACGATATAATTGTTAACCTATAAAGTCTCAAACCCCCAAATTCTCACCTCAAAAAACCTTCAATCAAATCTTTAGGATGTGTGGTTTTTGGTATCGGAAAATCAAACCAAAATTGTAAATTTTCTTGGTAACCTGCATTGTTTAGATAATTGTGCAATGCTACATTTAATCCTTTTGTATATTTTGGATGATCTGCTCCTGTTGGGTCTAAATGATACAAATCATTTTGTGCAAAACCTTCAAAAGCAGGACCTATAATTTTGATGCTAAATTCATCCGGATTTAACCCAACAGGACTGTGTGCAGTTGCTGTAAATTGATGCCAAAATGCAGATTGAATACAATTTCTTTCAAATAATTGCCTTACAACTTCTAAAGAATCTATGGTTTCTTGTTCAGTTTCTGTGGGAAAACCATACATTAAATAGGCATGTACCAAAATATTATTTTGTGAAAAATTGTGAGTAACTCTCGTAACTTGTGCAATATCTACTCCTTTTTTCATTTTTGCCAACAACCTGTCTGAAGCCACTTCTAAACCTCCAGTTACAGCAATGCAACCTGATTTTGCCATGAGTTGACACAACTCAAAATCGAATGTTTTTTCGAATCGAATGTTCGTCCACCACGTAATTTTTACATCCCTTTCAATTAATTTTAAAGAAAGCGCTTTGAGCATTTTTGGAGGCGCAGCTTCATCTACAAAATGAAAACCTTTAATGCCTGTATCTTGCATAATTTGCTCAATTTTATTCACCAAATCCTCTGCTGTGGTGTTTTGGTAATTGCCAATATAATCTAGCGTAACATCGCAAAAAGAACACTGTTTCCAGTAACAACCATGAGAAATGGTAAGTTTATTCCATCTAGCATCTGTCCACATTCTGTGCATTGGATTTACCACATCTAAAAAAGAAACATATTTATGAAAAGGCAAACCTATATAACTTGGTGCAGGTAAATTTTTATGATGAAAAATCGTATTGGGAGTTTTATTTTTATAAACTACTTGATTCTTTTCTAATACAAAAGTTCTTTCAAGTTGATTGATGTCAATAGTACCCTCTAAA
>JANQTK010000215.1:0-9602 GCA_030731695.1 Polaribacter sp. | reverse complement strand
AACGAATGTTGACTGTTTAAAAACTCGTCAATTTGAGTAAAACTACTTGCTGCAGTTGCAATTTGTTCAGCGTATTTGGTAAATGCAAAAAACTCATCCACATTCGCGTGAATAAAATCGCCAATTTCTTCTATAAAAAGAGTGCCATAATGTTTTGCTTGGTCAATGACACCTATTTCACCATCTTCCCATTTTATGGCTTTGTTTACAAGTAAAAGTCTGTGACCTTTTGGTAAAAAATTAGGCTCTAGAATTTTATTGGCAGTTTCAATATCTTGTTTTTGAAGAAAACCAATGACTGTATCCACTCTAGAAATATAAATTTCTTTGTTTTTACGAACTTTCGGAAAATCAAAGTGTTTTAAATCATCTGCTTCTTTAAAAATTTCTCGTAAAAAATCTCCTGTGAAAATAGCTGTAAAAAGTTCGATACTCAAATCGCAATGCGCAAAAGAAACTTGGTGCTTTTCTAAAAATCCTTTTAGGTAGGCACTTGCAGGATACGCTGTATTTAACTGCGTAAATGGTGGTGTAATAAAAAGGAGTTTGGTTTGCATTGTGCAATTGAATAGAACGCTCTAATTTAAAAAATTAAGATTCTATTCTACCCACAGCACAACTCACAAACGATTTTGCTTTGTGCAATACTGTATTTTTATCCCCAACTTCTGGATAGCCTAATTTTGATAATTTTTCTTTGATTTCTACCAAATTAGCATTTTCTGAATCGATAGTTACCATTGAATTTTCAACATCAACTGCAACATCGTTTACACCATTTATGGATGAAATTCCTTTTTTGATAGTTGCTGCACAACCACCACATTTTAAATTTTCTATTTGAATATTTGTTGTCATTATACTTAATTATTAAATTTCCATTGGGTAAATCCTCCTTCTAAAAAATATACTTTAAATCCTTTTTCTTTTAAAATAGCTGCTGCTTTACTACTTCTGTTTGATGATCTGCAATACAAATACACGGGTTTTGATTTGTCTAGTTGAGCACTTGCTTTTTGATAAAAGTCAGTATCAAAAAAATTGGCAAATTTGGCAGATTTTATAAATCCTTGAGATATTTCATCAGGAGTTCTTACATCTAACAGTTGAATTTTTTCTTTTGATAAAAGTTGTTTTAACTCAGTTGTTGAGATTGATTTTACATCTTGAGATTTTACACAAGACACAAAAAAAATACTCAAAATAAGGAATAAATATCTCATTTAAAATTATTTTAAGGTTGTTGGGCACACAAAAGCCGATTTCTCGATACTTGTTTTTTTAATAGCATCATAACCACCTTCAATATCAATTACGTTGTGAAAACCACGCGCTTTTAAAATAGATGCTGCAATTACTGAACGATAACCTCCTGCACAATGCACATAAAAAGGTTCTTTTTCAGGAAATTGAGCAATGTGATCATTCAAATAATCCAAAGGTGTATTTTCAGCAATTAATGCATGTTCACTTGTATATTCTCCTGGTTTTCTAACATCAAAAACAATCGGATTTTGGTTGATTTTTTCAGCCAAATTTTCTGCTGAAATTGAATTTAAAGCATCCATTTCTTTTCCTGCCTTTTTCCAAGTTTCAAAACTTCCATCCAAATAACCAATGACATTATCAAAACCAACTCTTGACAAACGTGTAATGGTTTTTTCTTCTTCTCCAACTGGAGTTACCAATAAAATTGCTTGTTTGATATCTTTGATTAATGCGCCAACCCAAGGTGCAAAAGTACCTCCCAAACCAATAAAAATGGATTGTGGAATATACCCTTTTGAAAATTCTGATTGATGACGAACATCTAAAATAATAGCATCTGTTTCGTTTGCTATCAATTCAAATTCTGCTGCTGATAAAGGTTTTGCGCTGTTTTTGATGATATCATCAATATTTTCATACCCTTCTCTATTCAATTTTACATTCAACGGAAAATACGCTGGAGGTGGCAATAAACCATCTGTAACTTCCTTTACAAACTCCTCTTTACTCATATTTGCTCTTAACGCGTAATTGGTTTCCTTTTGATTTCCAATAGTTCCAACAGTTTCTTTGCTTAAATTTTTACCACAAGCTGAGCCTGCTCCATGTGCAGGATATACAATCACATCATCAGCCAAGGTCATTACTTTTTTGCGCAAACTATCGTATAAAAATCCTGCTAAATCTTTTTCGGTAATGTTTCCTTTTTGAGCCAAATCTGGTCTTCCAACATCACCTAAAAATAAGGTGTCACCACTAAAAAGTGCATGATCTTTGCCGTTTTCATCTTTCAATAAAAAACAAGAGCTTTCCATGGTATGACCAGGAGTATGAAGCAAAGTAATGGTTATATTTCCTAATTTAAAAACCTGATTATCTTCAGCAATTAAGGCATCAAAATTGGTTTTCGCTGTTGGACCAAATACTATTTTTGCACCTGTTTTTTCTGCCAAAGTAACATGACCGCTTACAAAATCGGCATGAAAATGGGTTTCAAAAATGTATTTTATTGTGGCGTTGTCTTTTGCTGCTCTGTCTATATAATCTTGAACTTCTCTTAATGGATCAATAATAGCAACTTCGCCATTACTTTCTATATAATACGCTCCTTGCGCTAAACATCCTGTGTAAATTTGCTCGATTTTCATGAATATTTTCTTTTTTAAAACAAATCAAAATTACGTTTGATCTGTGGTTTATAACCTGATTTTTATCAGATTTTTCTATTTATTTATAGGCTTGATGAATGTATTTTGCATACTTTTCTTGTCTTTTTCTATCTCCAGTTCTAAAAAATTTTACAGCATCATTGGCTCTCATAAAAAAATGATTGACATCAATAATTTCTAAAAGTCCGCCTTTGAACAAAGCATCTCTCAAAGGTCCTTTTGCACCTGCGAAATAAAATAAAACACCTTTTTTCTGATAAAATTTAATTCGCTCTTTAAGCATTTCAACTCCAGTGCTATCAGTTCTATTAATGCTTTCCGAGTCTAACACTATCAATTTTAATGCCTTTCCTTTTTTATCTGCCATTTCGTCCATTTTATCTCTAAAATAACTTGAATTTGCATAAAATAATTGCGCATCGAAACGAAAAACTAAAATATCGTCTTCGATAATTACTTCTTCAAAACGCTCTTTATTTCTATAAAAATTAGCATCAGGAACTTTCCCTAATTCTACCACATAAGGTCTTGATGTTCTAAAAATTAAAACAACAAGCGATAATCCAACACCTACTGTAATGCCATATTCAATTCCAAAAAAAAGTGTTGCAATAAAAGTAGAAATCAATAACCAAAAATCCAAATTATTAGCTCTCCATAAAAATGCTGCTTCTTTGATATTGACCAATGCAAAAACTGCTACAATGATGATTGCTGCCAAAATCGATTTTGGTAAAAAATAAAATAATGGCGTTAAAAAAAGCAAGGTAATCATGACCATTACTACCGAAATTAACGCAGCCATTCCTGTTTTTGCGCCACTTTCTTGATTGATTGCAGAGCGCGAAAAACTAGAAGCAGATGGATATGCTTTGAAAAAAGATCCAAAAATATTGCTCAATCCAAGGGCAATTAACTCTTGATTTGGACGAATTTTATAAACGTCTTGTTTGGCTTCTAAAGATTTTCCAATAGAAATTGTTTCTAAATAACCAACCATCACCAAGGTTAAAGCAATGGGAAATAATTCTCTAATTTGTTCTAAATCAATAGTTGGAATTCCGAAAGATGGCAATCCTGAAGGTATATTTTTAACAATGGATACTTCCGTTAAATTCTTACCAAAAAACTTCATGATAAGAATTCCCAAAACTACTACAATGAGTGCACTTGGTATTTTTTTATCGATTTTTCTTAGAATAAAAATGATGCTGACAGCAATCAAACCAATGATGGTTGTAGGTAAGTTGTATAAAGAAATTTGCATCCAAATGTCTACTAAAAGCTCATGAATTTGATCACTTTGGATAAAATCAACTCCTAATAAATTTCTGAATTGATTGATGCCAATAATCAATGCAACTGCTGATGTAAATCCAGTAATTACGGGTCTTGACAAGAAATTTACAATAAATCCTAAGCTGAAAATACCCAAAACAAATTGAATGGTTCCCACCATCAATGCCAATAAAATAGCAATTTCAATGTAACTATCAGAACCTGCTAAAGCCAATGTAGAAACTCCTGTAGCTACAATTAATGAATCCATGGCAACAGGACCAATGGCAACTTGTCTTGAAGAACCAAAAATAGCATACATTACTTGCGGCACTAAAGCACAATACAATCCGTAAATTGGCGGTAATCCTGCAATCAAAGCATAGGCAATTCCTTGCGGAATTAAGATAATTCCCACAGTAATTCCCGCAATCAAATCCCCTTTGAATAGGGATTTTTGATAGTTTGGCAACCAATCTACAATCGGAATAATCTTTTTGATATTCATTTTTTAAAACAATTCTCCTTGGCTACTTCCTTTGATTCTTCCTAAATGTTTGTATGCCAATTCAGTAACTTCTCTACCTCTTGGAGTACGTGCAATGAAACCTTGTTGAATTAAAAATGGTTCATACACTTCTTCAATCGTTTCTACATTTTCTCCTACTGCAGTTGCAATTGTACTGATTCCTACAGGACCTCCTTTGAATTTATCAATAATTGTTGTCAGGATTTTATTATCCATTTCATCCAAACCATAAGCATCTACATGTAATGCTTGTAATGCGAATTTGGCGATTTCTATGGTAATTTTTCCATTGCCTTTTATTTGAGCAAAATCTCTTACCCTTCTCAATAAAGCATTTGCAATTCTTGGAGTTCCTCTACTTCTGCCAGCAATTTCGATAGCAGCTTCCATAGCAATAGGGACTTTTAAAATTTGCGCACTTCTTTGGATAATAGTTGTAAGTAATTCTTTAGTGTAATATTGTAATCGAGTACTAATTCCAAAACGAGCTCTCATTGGCGCTGTTAACAAACCTGAGCGTGTTGTTGCGCCAATCAATGTGAAAGGTTCTAAATTGATTTGAACAGTTCTTGCATTTGGCCCAGATTCAATCATGATATCAATCTTGTAATCTTCCATGGCAGAATATAAATATTCTTCCACAACTGGACTTAATCTGTGAATTTCATCAATAAACAGTACATCACGTTCATCTAAATTGGTCAATAATCCAGCCAAATCCCCGGGTTTGTCTAAAACTGGTCCTGATGTTACTTTGATGCCTACTTTTAATTCGTTTGCTAAAATGTGTGCCAGTGTTGTTTTTCCCAATCCTGGAGGACCATGAAATAACGTATGGTCTAAAGCTTCACCTCTTTTATTGGCAGCTTCTACAAAAACTTTCAGATTTTCTAATGCTTGATCTTGACCTGTAAAATCCTCAAAAGAAAGTGGACGTAGTTTTTTTTCTACCTCTAATTCTTGAGTTGAAAAGTTTGTATTTTCGGGATTTAAGTTTTCATTCATACACACAAAGATAACAGAAATCGTTCAAAAAATGGGCATGAACTAAAACGAAAAAACCTCTCCAAATTGGAAAGGTTTTTTTAAAATTTATAGACTTTTTTAAGAAGGCTCTTCTCCTTCTAAAAGTGGTGTTGTTTGCGGAACGAAATCTTTTCCATGTAAATAATCACTGTCATCATCATTTGGATCTACACGTTTGCTATAATCATAAGGCCATCTGTGAACTTCAGGCAATTTTCCTGGCCAGTTTCCATGAATATGTTCTACTGGAGTTGTCCACTCTAATGTGTTTGAATTCCAAGGGTTTTGTGATGATTTTTCACCTCTGTAAATTGAGATAAAAAAGTTTGCTAAGAAAATAATCTGAGCGATTCCACCTACAATTGCAAAAATAGTAATTACAACATTGATATCAGCAATGTCATCGAACATTGGGAAATTTGTATTTGTATAATATCTTCTTGGTAAACCAGCTAATCCTATAAAATGCATTGGCCAGAAAACTCCATAAGCACAGATAATTGTAATCCAAAAATGCCAATATCCTAAGGTTTTATTCATCAATCGTCCATACATTTTTGGGAACCAGTGATAAATACCTGCGTACATTCCAAAAATTGCAGAAACACCCATAACTAAATGGAAGTGAGCAACTACGAAATACGTATCATGAATATTGATATCTAAAGCTGAATCTCCTAAAACCAATCCTGTTAAACCTCCAGTTACGAAAGTTGAAACCAAACCAATTGAAAATAACATGGCAGGATTTAGTTGTAAATTTCCTTTCCAAAGTGTGGTTACATAATTAAATGCTTTTACAGCTGAAGGAATGGCAATCAATAATGTTGTAAAGGTAAATACAGAACCTAAAAATGGATTCATTCCAGAAATAAACATGTGGTGTCCCCAAACAATTGTTGATAAGAAAGCAATTGCAATGATAGACATTACCATGGCTCTATATCCAAAAATTGGCTTTCTTGAATGTGTAGAAATAATTTCAGATGTAATTCCAAGCGCAGGAAGTAATACAATATAAACTTCAGGGTGTCCTAAAAACCAGAATAAATGTTCGAATAAAACGGGTGATCCACCTTGATAATGCAATACTTCACCAGAAATAAAAATATCAGAAAGATAAAATGAGGTTCCGAAACTTCTATCAAAAATCAGTAATAAAGCTGCTGATAATAATACTGGGAAAGAAACCACACCAATCATTGCTGTTACAAAAAATGCCCAAATTGTTAATGGCATTCTTGTCATTTTCATTCCTTTTGTACGTAGGTTTAAAACGGTAACAATGTAGTTTAACGCTCCAATCAAAGATGATGCAATAAAAATTGCCATAGAAACCAACCATAAAGTCATTCCTGCTCCAGAACCTGGAATTGCTTGTGGCAATGCACTTAACGGAGGATAAATTGTCCATCCAGCAGATGCTGGTCCTGCTTCTACAAATAGCGAAATTACCATGATAATACTTGACAAGAAAAACAACCAATATGAAATCATGTTTAAAAAACCTGAAGCCATATCTCTTGCACCCAATTGCAATGGAATTAATAAATTTGAGAATGTACCACTCAATCCAGCAGTCAATACGAAGAATACCATGATTGTACCGTGAATTGTAACCAAAGCAAGGTAAATATCAGGATTCATAATACCATCTGTTTGATGTGGGCCTAAAAAAGCTTCGATAATTGTAAATGATTTATCGGGCCAAGCTAGTTGTAAACGGAAAAGCATTGACATTAAAAGTGCAATGACTCCCATAAAAATACCAGTCACCAAAAATTGTTTTGAGATCATTTTATGATCTTGACTGAAAATATATTTTGTTACAAATGTTTCTTTATGATGATGTTCTGACATGATCTTTTTATTTGTAGTGTCTTTAAATTATTGATTTATAACTGTTGGTAATGTTGGTTGTTCTGCAATCCATTTGTCATATTCCTCTTGCTCAACAACTGTAATTTTCATTTGCATATTGTAGTGAGAAGCACCACAGATTTTGTTACATAACAATAAGTAATCAAATTCGTATGGGTCTTCGCCTTTTGCTTTTCTGATTTTATTGATTTCACGAGTTTTATCAACCACTTCTGATTGCATTCTCATTTCTTCAGTAGTGTATTTTGGTGTAAACCCAAATTCTGTTACCATTCCTGGAACACAATTCATTTGTGCTCTAAAGTGAGGCATGTAAGCAGAATGTAATACGTCTTGAGAACGGAATTTAAAATGAATTTTACGTCCTTTTGGTAAATACAATTCTGTTACTTGTTTGTCATCTTGCGAATTTTTATCAGACATGTCAACACCCATAGTATTGATTCCTTTGATAAAATTTACATTTCCATAACCTAACATATTGTCTTCACCTGCATAACGTGCATCCCATCTAAATTGCTGAGAATATACTTCAATAACAATGGCATCTTTTTCATCAGATAAGTCCATAACATTGTTCCATTGCCACAATCCATAACCGATTAAAACGACCAAAACAACTGCTGGAGTAATTGTCCAAATAGCTTCTAATTTGTGACTATCCGCATAGAATTTTGCCTTGTTATTTTTGTTTCCTCTGTATTTAAACGTAAAGTAGAAAATCAAAAATTGCATTCCAAATTGAACAACTCCAATCAACCAAAAGGTTATATTAAATAAATTATCGTCATGTTCACCTTCAATAGATGCTGATTCTGGAAGCATTAAAACATTCATAGCAATTAAGCAATAGATCATCATTGCATATAAAAAAGCCATGAATAACAATGCATATTTACCTTGTTTTGCATTGTCATTATCGTTTGCAACAGATTCTCTCAAATTTAAAATTCGGGTAATCTGCCAAAAACTCACTCCAATTGCAACACCTATAAAAATATAAAATAGAGCTAACATAAATATCTTTCTTTATTGTTTTAAAACTTTAATTAATGATGATGATTGTCTGAACTTTCACCTCTATGTTCAATATTAAAATAATGGAAATGTTCACTTTCTTGTAAGAATGGATTTCCTGTAGGTATTGGATTTGCTTTCGCGAATGCACTAAATACGGTGTAAATAAATATTCCTAAGAAAAATAATAATGAACTCAATTCTGGAATTCCAAACGACCATTGATCACCAACAGTAGCTGGCATAATCATGATGTAGAAATCAACATAATGTCCTGCTAAAATTACAATTCCTCCCATCACTACAAACCAAGGAATGCTCTTGAAATCACTATTGATTAATAACAAAATTGGGAAAACGAAATTCATAACAACCATTGATAAAAACGGCAATTTGTATTCGTTAAATCTTGCAACGAAATAGGTAGTCTCTTCAGGGATATCAGCATACCAAATTAACATAAATTGCGAAAACCATAAATACGTCCAGAATACTGAAAATCCAAACATAAATTTCGCTAAATCGTGAATATGACTATCATTTACACTTGGTAAAGCACCTTTTGAACGTAAATAAATAGTAACAAAAGCAATTACAGTTAATGCACTTACTAATAAACTTGCCAATACATACCAACCAAATAATGTTGAAAACCAGTGAGGGTCTAATCCCATAATCCAATCCCAAGACATCATAGATTCAGTCAACATAAATATGACTAAAAAGATAACTGATGCATGATAATTTTTCTTGTAGGTTTTGTTTCCATCATTGGCAGTATCTTCAGCAATAGAATTTTTTCTGATGAAAAAACGATACACATTCCAAAGAAACAAGTAAATGATTCCTCTGATTGTCCAACCTGTAGTATTCATCCACCAAGATTTGCCGTCAACAATAGCATCGTATTTTTCGCTTGTTGGATCAAAAGTACCTTCTGCCATCCAAGAAAATAAATGATTCCAATGGAATACTGATGCTGACAAAATCACCAACAACATAATGATTGACGTTGGAACTAAATTCGCAGTAATGGCTTCCATCACTCGAAATAAAACAATTGACCAACCTGATTGTGCTACTCTTTGCGCTGCATAAAATGCCAATACCAACAAAGAAATTCCTAAAAAGAATATCAACGAAACATACAAAGCAGACCAAGGTTTGTTTCGCATTTGATGAAATACATGTTCATCGTGAGCAGCATCATGATG
>JANQTK010000214.1 GCA_030731695.1 Polaribacter sp. | reverse complement strand
ACGAAAACGTCGTCGTAGAAATTTTAAATTTGTTCTTTTTTACGAAACCGTCGTCGTAAATTTTCGTAGTAAAATTTACCAACTTCATAAAAAAAATATATATTTGTTACCATATTAGGATTTATCAGTAAATTACATTCCACACTTAGTAATTGATAAGTCTAATACACTTATCGAAATATTCATTAATAATATTCGATAATGGAAAAAAGGAAATTAAGTTTCCTTCAAATCTGGAACATGAGTTTTGGGTTTTTAGGAATACAATTTGGATTCGCCTTGCAAGGTGGGTTTATGTCAAGAATTTTTCAAACTTTAGGAGCTGGAAAGGAAGATATTCCTTTATTATGGATTGCAGCCCCCTTAACAGGTTTGCTTGTACAACCAATTATAGGTTATATGAGTGATAGAACTTGGAGCGTAAAATGGGGAAGAAGAAGACCTTATTTTTTGGTGGGTGCAATTTTAAGTTCTTTAGCTTTGTTTTTTGTTCCTCATTCTCCTGTTCTATGGATTGCAGCTGGTTTTTTATGGGTTTTAGACGCATCAATTAATATTTCTATGGAACCTTTTAGAGCATTAGTTGCGGATAAATTACCACAATCACAAAGATCTTATGGTTTTGTAGTTCAAACATTAATTATTGGTATTGGAACTTGGATAGCAAGCAATTTACCTTGGATGGTTTCTCAACTAGGTGTAAGCAATGAAGCTTCATCTGGTGTTGTGCCAATGTCAGTAAAAGTTGCTTTTGCTATTGGGGCTTTTGTTTTTTTAGCAAGTATTCTTTACACAGTTTTTACTACTGATGAGTATCCTCCAGAAGATATGGAAGAGTTTGAGAAAGAAAAAGCTCAAAGGAATAACTTTATTCCCGATATTATAAATAACATTGGTAGTATGCCAAGTACAATGAAAAAATTGGGAGTAATTCAATTTTTCTCATGGTTTGCATTTTTTACTATGTGGAGTTTAGCAAATCCTGCTTTAACAGAACATGTTTTTAATACTCCAGCTCCAATGGAATCTGCCTTTAATATGGCTGATGTAATTCAAGCAGAATCTTTTAAAATAGCTAACACTAAATTTCAAGAATCTTCTAATTTAGTTGGTTCTGCAATGGGTATTTATGGTTTATCATCAATGGTATTTGCTTTATTATTAACATTTTATACTTCAAAAAGAAATATTAATAGAAAATATGTTCATATGTTCTCTTTAGTTATTGGAGGGATTGGTTTTTTATTTATGAATTATGCTTCACCAGAAAATTTAAAATACTGTTTTGTTTTAATTGGATTTGCTTGGGGAAGCATTTTATCTATGCCTTATGCGATGTTGTCAAGTTCTGTAGATCCAAAGAAAATGGGCGTAATTATGGGGATTTTTAACATGTTTATTGTTATTCCTCAAATAATTGCTGCTTTAGGTGGAATTAATTACATCTCAAGTTTATTAGGTGATGAAGCTATAAACTCAATGACAATTGCAGGAATTAGTTTATTAATAGCAGGTGTTTGTAATTTATTAATAACTGATAAAAATGCAATTAGTTACCAAGAAAATTAAAAAATGAAAAAAGGAATTATTTTTGATTTGGATGGTGTTATTGTAGATACCGCCAAATACCATTATTTAGCTTGGAAAAAATTAGCCAATCAATTGGGTTTTGAATTTACTGAAGAGCAAAACGAATTGTTCAAAGGAGTAAGTAGAAAACGTTGCTTAGAAATTTTGATTGAAATAGGCAATGTGAAGGCATCACAAGAAGATTTTGACAGATGGATGATTGAAAAAAATCTTGATTATCTGGCATATATTGAAAAAATGGACGCATCTGAAATTCTTCCTGATGTTCCAAAAATTTTAGCATTATTAAAAGAAAATGCCATTCCAATTGCACTAGGATCAGCAAGTAAAAATGCACTTCCTATTTTAGAGAAAGTAGGCTTAGCTCACTTTTTTGATGTAATTGTAGATGGCAATAACGTTACCAAAGCAAAGCCAGATCCAGAAGTTTTTCTGATGGCTGCAAAAAAAATGAACCTTTCACCATCAAATTGTATTGTATTTGAAGATGCTGTTGCAGGTATTCAAGCTGCAAATGCTGCTGATATGATTAGTATTGGTATTGGTGAAAAAGAGGTGCTTTCACAAGCAACATTTATTTTCAAAGATTTTACTGAAATCAGTACAGATTTTATGAAAAAGTTAATTAGTAATTAAAAGTTAAAAGTCAAAAGTCAAAAGTCTAAAGTATAAAAACTTCGGGCTATGGTCTAAAAATACAACCAATGAATCAAGATTATATACAACCAAATGAATGGTCAATCATAGAAGAAGGATTTGATCCAAAAAGGGTAAAATCATCTGAAAGCTTATTCAGTATAGGCAATGGAGCCATGGGTCAACGTGCCAATTTTGAAGAAAATTATTCAGGCGAAACTTTTCAAGGAAGTTATATTGCGGGAGTTTATTATCCTGACAAAACTAGAGTTGGATGGTGGAAAAATGGCTATCCAGAGTATTTCGCCAAAGTGTTAAATGCACCCAATTGGATTGGAATTGATATTAAAATTAACGATGAAACATTAGATTTACATACCTGTAAAGAAGTTTCAAAATTTAGAAGAGAACTCAACATGAAAGAAGGTTGGTTGGCTAGAAGTTTTGAAGCTGTTTTGCAAAACAACGTAAAAATTAGTGTTCACATTAAACGTTTTTTAAGTTTAGAGTTGGATGAAATTGGCGCAATTCAGTATCAAATCAAGCCAATTTCTGGAGATGCAACTATCACTTTCAATCCTTATTTAGATGCAAGTATTACAAACGAAGACACGAATTGGGCTGACCAATTTTGGGATGTTTTAAAAATTGATCAAAACAAAAAGCAATCATTTATTGTTGCAAAAACGATGAAAACAAATTTTCATACGTGTACGTTTATGCAATCAAAAGTATTTGTTGATGGTGCTGAAGTTTTGATTGATGCTACAAATAAAGTTTCTGAAAAAACAGCATTAAGTTCTTACCAACAAGAAATCAGCAAAAATCAAATTTTTTCTATTCAAAAATTTGGAGGATATATTGTTGATAGAAATCACCCAAAAGATGCTTTAATTGAAGCGGCAAAAGATGCTTTAGATGAAGCTGTCAATTTTGGCTTTGAGTCTTTACTAGAAATGCAAAAACAATCTTGGGCAAAAATTTGGGAAATGGCAGACATTTCCATTTCTGGTGATGTAAAAGCGCAACAAGGTATTCGTTTTAATATTTTTCAACTAAATCAAACGTATTTAGGAACTGATGCGTCATTAAATATAGGTCCAAAAGGGTTTACTGGAGAAAAATACGGAGGAAGTACCTATTGGGATACTGAAGCGTATTGCATTCCATTTTATATGGCAACTAAAGATCAATCAGTTGCACGTAAATTATTAGAATACAGATACAATCATTTAGAAAAAGCCATTGAAAATGCACAGAAATTAGGTTTCAAAAACGGAGCTGCATTGTATCCAATGGTAACCATGAATGGTGAAGAATGTCATAATGAATGGGAAATTAC
>JANQTK010000213.1 GCA_030731695.1 Polaribacter sp. | reverse complement strand
CAAAAATAGAAAAGCCAGAAGCTGTTAAAAATTTAGATGCATTGATTCCTTATTGCGATGGATTGATGGTTGCACGTGGAGATTTAGGAGTTGAAATTCCGATGCAAGAAGTGCCTTTGATTCAGAAAAAGATTGTTAGAAGAGCAAAAAGAGCCAGAATTCCTGTAATTATTGCAACTCAAATGATGGAAACAATGATTGAAAACGCAGTTCCAACAAGAGCAGAAGTAAATGATGTTGCCAATTCAATTATGGATGGTGCTGATGCTGTAATGCTTTCAGGGGAAACTTCGGTAGGAAAACATCCTTTAAAAGTTATTCAAAAAATGTCAGAAATCATCATGAGTGTTGAAAACTCAAAAATGATTAAAGTGCCTCACGAAGCTCCTACTGTTAGAACGAATCGTTTTATTACAAAATCTATCTGTCATCATGCAGCTTTAATGGCAAATAATACAGATGCTGCTGCAATTTGTACCTTAACAAATAGTGGATATACTGCTTTTCAAATTTCAGCTTGGAGACCAAGAACACATGTTTTAACCTTTTCTACAGACAAACGTATTTTAGGAAAACTGAATTTACTTTGGGGTGTAAGAGCATATTACTATGATAAAGACCTTTCTACAGATGATACAGTTGATGATATCAACCAAATAATCAAAGAAAAAGGTTTTGTAAAAGCGGGTGATATCGTTATCAATTTGGCTTCTATGCCAGCAGAAGCTCGTGGAATGGTAAATACCTTACGAGTTTCTGAAATAAAATAACTAAAGCTTTATTTTTTTACTAATGATAATGGCATCATTAGTAACAAATGGCATAGGCATCATTGCAGCTGATCTTGGTTTGATTGAAAACTTAGGATGTGAAAGCAAATCAAATGAAATTTCATTTACAATGATGTCTATTGCTTCTTTTTTATCAGTTGTAAATGACAACGTGATTTGTTTATCAACATTTGCAACATAATAAATCAAAAAAGTACCATTTTTAATGGTGTATTTTTTACCTTCATTGATCAAAGCATCATTCACTGTAAAGTTTGTTAAGGAAATTTTTTGATTGGTGATGAATTCCAATCTATTTATTTTTTTGGTAGGTTTTATAACAAACTCAATCATTCTATTTTCTCCACTAGTAGAATCTTTTAAAATTTTGATTTTCGAAGATTCAATATCTTTAAAATCAGTTTTTTTATAAAAGCGAAAACGCGTATTGTATTTGCTTTTTGTTTCGGCATTTTGCAAACTTCCTTTTGTAAAACCATCACTAAAAACTTGCTCGGTATAGGTATCTAAGGTTTGATTATAAGTGCCAAAATAAGCTGTTTTATCTTCGTTATTTTGAACGTAGACCAAACTGTTAGGTTTTTTGTTTTCTTCTGAAAAACCATTGTTAAAAGTTGCATATCCAAAGAAAATCAATGCAAAAACACCTGAAATTTTCGTCAATAATTGATTCTTTTTTTGAAAGAAAACAAGTACTAATAATCCAAAAACTAGCGCAATTAAAATTCCGCTGATAAAAAGGTTTTTTAGTCCTAAACCAACAGGAAACATTTTAATCAAAGGAGCAAAAATATATATTGTTGGAATTGATACAATTGCAAACAAAATTTTAAGAATATGTTTCTGTAGGTTTGTAAAAACAGCAATTGCTAAAATTAGCAAAGCACAAAAAACAGGAATGATAAAAAAACCTGCTCCTTTTAAATAAGCACTGATAATAAAACTGATAATCAACCAAAAAAAGATAGGAGCGACTAACAAACTCGCAGGTTTTTCTTCTTTGAAAAAAGATTGATAAATCTTTAGAATTATATATAAATTCAAAAAGATAAAAGCAGCCATATATTCATAACCATTATAGGTAAAACCGTGCAACATATCTTTGTAATGAGGATGAATCAAAACGATTAATTTCCAAAGCAGATAAGAAGTTCCACCAGCCAAAACTGTTGAAAGTAAAAATGGAACAAAGCTTTTTAAGGAACCTTTTACGGTGATTTTATTCAACCCAATTCCAAAGAAAAGAATCACTAAAAACAAAAAAGTTGTGATAAAACAAAGAGGTAAAACCCAAGAAAAAGAGAAGGTTAACATGCCAATAAATGGAAAATTCACGTACACAAAATCCTCTGTTGAGTTTAAATTCTCTAAATCGGAATTGGCAAAATAGGGCAACATTGTCATCAAATAATCAGCTTGATGCAACAGCGATTCACGATCCAAACGTTCATAAGAATCTTGTGCTGTATGATAATCAAAATGATCGCCAATAAAGGCAAAATTAAAACCATTGATATTTGCATTTTCTCTAAAAACGGTTAAATCTGTATCATTTGGTAGCATTTTATAAATGCTATACATTAATGAATTTGCAGCTGGAAAATTAGGTTTTGCTGCCAAAAACTCTGTTAAAAGTTTGCTGTTTTTACCATTCGTTTCCAGCAACATATAACTAGGACCACCACTTCCACGAGCTTCAAAATTAAGCACCAAACCAATATTTTTTGCCCAAGGATGATGTGCAACAAAAGCTTGTGCACCCAACAAACCTAATTCTTCAGCATCTGTAAAAAGAAGAATGATGTCGTTTTTATGAGCTACATTTTTTGCTAAAAACGCTCTAATTCCTTCTAAAATAGTAACAACTCCAGATCCAGCATCACTTGCCCCTAAAGAAGAAAACATGGCTGAATCGTAATGAGAAAGTAATAATAAAGCTTTTCCTGAAGAGGTTCCTTTGAGTTTTGCAATGATATTTTCGGTATTGGTAGCAGCAAACCATTTTTTGTTGACAGCTACTTTTTGTTGAATTTCGACTTCAAAACCCAATTTTTCGAGTTCTGAAACTAGGTAATTTTGAACTTCTTTATGACCTTCAGAACCAACATAATGTTGTTTTTGACTGATGTTTTTTAAATGAAACAATGCACTATCTAGCGAAAAACCTGTTTGAAGCAGTTCTTTTTGAGTTGAAATACTAGGTTTTAAATCGTAAAAACTCCAGTAAATTGCCCCTAAAACTATAAGGATTGCAATGAGTGATGCGTATTTTTTCATTAGAGAAATTTGTTTGCATAAAAGTATGAAAAAAAAACTTTGCTGATTTGTTGACTTCCAATCAAAAAAAATGTAAATTTCAAACAACTTAAAATCAATCTACTATGGGAATTAAAAGCTTTCAAGGAAAAAGAGATGCATCTCAAACAAACAAAGCAGAAGAACAAATTTTGGTATCAGATTATATGACAACCAAACTAATCACATTTAAAGCAGAAGATTCTTTGGATGATGTGATTGCCTTGTTGATAAAACACCATATTTCAGGAGGACCTGTTGTAAATGATAAAAATGAATTGATTGGGATAATTTCCGAGACAGATTGCATCAAACATATATCTGAAAGCAAATACTATAATATGCCTTCAGATATTAACAATACTGTAGGTAATAACATGGTAACAGATGTGGATACGATTGATAAAAATATGAATATTTTTGATGCCGCTTTTAAGTTTTTAGCTTCGCGCAGAAGGCGTTTTCCTGTTGTTGATGAACATGGAGTTCTTTTAGGACAATTGAGTCAAAA
>JANQTK010000212.1 GCA_030731695.1 Polaribacter sp. | reverse complement strand
AAAAAATTCATCAAACAATAATGAAAAAGTAAAGTTTTTTAATAAGACCGATTGTAAAATTTGCAATCGGTTTTTTTTATGCCCAAATTCAACTAAATTTGTAGGATATCAATGCAAACCAAGATGAACTATATTTTATTTGATAGCGATGTTCGAAACTCGTTATTACCTTTTACATTCACAAAACCTGTTGCTGATTTAAGAATTGGAATTTTAACAATTCGTGAAAAGTGGGAGCATCATTTAGGACTTTCAACGTCCACAATTACCGAAGATTATTTAGAGGAAAAATATCCTATGGTTGAAATGGAAGAGAATATTTTGATCAATGCTTCTTTTTGTCCATCAAAAAAATTGGTAAAAAAAATAAAAAATCTTTCTAAAAATGAAGCCATTTTTAAAGGTGATGATGTAATTGCATTTTATACCTCTGACTCTCAAGAAGAAGTTGATTTTGATACCTACACTCAAATTGAATTTGAAGACGAGTTACTTCGAATAAAAAATACGTGGGATATTTTTTCATTAAACGACAAAGCAATTCAGCAAGATTTTGAGTTGTTGACAAAAGATAGAACTTCGCAACCAATTCCGAAAACAGTGCAAGCAATCAATCCTGAAAAAATATTTATTGAAGATGGTGCAAAAATTACATTTGCATTTTTAAACGCATCTTCAGGTCCAATTTACATTGGAAAAGATGCTGAAATTATGGAAGGTTGTGTGGTAAGAGGTCCTTTAGCAATGTGCGAACATTCAGCGTTAAAAATGGGCGCAAAAATTTATGGAGCCACAACATTGGGACCTCATTGTAAAGTAGGAGGTGAGGTTAATAATTCGGTTTTAATGGGATATTCTAACAAAGGACATGATGGTTTTTTAGGAAATTCGGTTTTGGGTGAATGGTGTAATTTAGGTGCAGATACCAATAATTCTAATTTAAAAAACAATTATGCTGAGGTGAAATTGTGGGATTATAATACCAATAGATTCGCAAAAACTGGTTTGCAATTTTGTGGTTTGATGATGGGAGATCACTCAAAATGTGGCATCAATACCATGTTTAATACAGGAACTGTTGTAGGTGTGAGTGCCAATATTTTTGGAAGCGGATTTCCAAGAAATTTTGTTCCATCTTTTAGTTGGGGAGGAGCATCAGGTTTTACAGAATATAAAACCGACAAAGTTTTTGAAGTGGCAAAAGTAGTAATGAGTCGCAGAAATATTGAGTTTGATGAACAAGATGAACGAATATTAGAACACGTTTTTGAAATCACAAAACAATATCGAAATTTCTAAATTTAAGCTATAAAAAAAGCCCTGAAAATATTTTCAGGGCTTTTTTTATGATGATGAAAAGTTAATTTTGATTGATAATTTCACCTGAACCAACTGATTTTACATCTTTTTCTGCAGGATTTCCTTTGTAATAGATATTTCCAGAACCAACCACTTTTGCTTTTATCTTTTTATTTACAGTAGTTTTTACACTTCCAGACCCAGCAATTGTGGCATTCGTGTTATCTGAATTCAGGCTAAATGCACTTACATTTCCAGACCCAGCAACAGAACAATTAAATTCAGTTGTTTTTCCAGATATTTCAATATTTCCAGATCCACCAATGTTAACACTCATTTCATTGGTTTCGATTTGTAATTTAATATTTCCAGAACCACCTAAAGAAGCTGTAAAATCATTGGTTTTAATAACTCCAACATTGCTAATATTTCCAGAACCACCTAAAGAAATTTTATCAATATTGGTTATTGGAACTGTAATTGTTAACTTTTTTGTGGTATTGATATTGGTGTTTTTCTTATATTTTATCTGTAAATTTCCATTAGAAACTTCAACTTCAATGTAAGGAATTATATTTTCTTCACCTTCAATTTTAATGCTTCCTTCTTTACCTTTTACCAAAACAACATCAAACGAACCTCCAACACTAATTTCATCATATTCAGAAGTTGTTCTAGTTTCGGTTACAATTTTTCCATTTCCTTTCACTCTTTCACCATTTCCCCAATTTTGCGAGTTTATTGCAAATGTGAATAGAAAAAGTACGATTGATAATTTTAGTTTTTGATTCATAATTTTTAATTTATTTGATTGATATTTTTAATTTTCGTTGATTGAAACACTTCCATATTGCGATTTCACAACCATTTTTGAATTTGAATTTCCTTTTCCAAATTTCCCTTCGTAATATTTTTTGGTTGATTTTTCAATTCTTGTTTGAAATGATATTTTATCATTATTATCTTTAAATCCTGTGTATTCTAAGTCAAGAGTAATGTCAAAATCTGCATTAGGATCAACCGCTATTTTTATAGTTGTAAATTCTCCATTAATTAAAACAGATTCAAAATTTTTCTTTAAATCTTTTACAAAAATTGAGCCATAATCTGTTTCAATTTGTAGTTTTTTACTGATAGAACCAAAGCGCAATCCTGTATAATCTGAATTTCCAATAATCGTTTCTGCATCTTCAATTTTTAAAGAACCATAACCAGCATTGAAATTAATTTCTTTTACTTTGTTAATTTCCAAGGTAGTGTAATCAGAATTTGATTTTATTTTTTCTGAGTTTTCAATTGATAATTTTGAATAATCCAAATTTAAGATTCCGTTTTTTATAAAAGAAATACTTGATGACGAGCAATAATCTAAATTGATTGTATTGTTTTCACCCAACAATTCTCCCAAAATAATTTTTCCATAATCACATTTTATGTTTGTATTTCCTGACAAAGCGTCTAAAAAAATACTTCCATATTCGTTTTTTAAATCAATAGAATTTGTTTTTGGCATTTTAACAAAGTAATCAATTTTGTAATTTAGGTTATCACTTTTTTTCCACCAACTCCAATTTTTATCTCCACTTTCTAAAATTGTTTTTGCAAAAACCTTGTCAGAACTCGATTTAAATTCAACTTGAATATTTTCAATTCTATCTTCAACTCTTCCTAAATCATTGCCTTTTACTGTAATTACAACTTCAATAGCAATTCTATTTTCGTTCCAAGTAGTAATGGTAACATTCCCATACTTATTAAGTAGTTGCAGGTTTGCATTTTTAGAAACGCTAAATTCTCTATTGATTTTTTTTGTTTTTTCGTGTTTCAGCTCATCAATAGTTGCGAAAAGTATTGATGGAATAAGTGCCAATAGCAGTGTAATTTTATACATAAATTTCATTTTTTAATTTTTTAATTTGATTGATTTTTTTCAACATATTCTCTAAAATTTCCAATCGTAATTGGTAGTTTTCTATCATAAAGTTGATGATTTTTTCTTGGTTTCCTTGCTTGTTTAATTCTTTTAACAAATGTTGGTATTCTTTCTCTAAGTCCTCTAATTGTGATAATGTTTGTTTTACAATCAACTCATTTTCAAGAGTTTTATTTTTTTCTAAAACTGTTGTTTTTTGATGAATTGCAGCAACAAAATATCCTTGAACTTCTTCTAGCTTTGGTGAAATATCAGCCAAATCAATGCTTGCTTTTTGTTGCATTTTTCCGAACCAAAATCCAACCATTAGTAAAATTGATGCTGCTACTGATAGCCATTTCCAAGAAATTTTGTCACTTTTTTTTGA
>JANQTK010000211.1 GCA_030731695.1 Polaribacter sp. | reverse complement strand
TGCCTTTCTTAAATCTGAAAACCTCATATCTTACGATATGAGGTTTTTTTGTTTTTATAGTATGGGTATTTTTGATATATAATTTTCTAATTTATCTTCGTTATTAACAATATAGTTTGTTAATTTGTTCTTGCATGAAATTTAGGTATCTTATTTTAATATTTAATATTTTTTCGTTTAACCTTATTGCACAGGTTGGCGGGGAGAGAGTATATCAATTTTTAAATTTGGCAACTTCTGCAAGACAAGTCGCGTTGGGTGGAGAGGTGTTGACATTGATGAATGATGTAAATCAACCTGTTTGGAATCCGTCAGTAATCAACCAGGAAATGGATAACCAATTGAGTGCGAATTATTCGAGTTATTTAGGAGGTATCAATATTGGTTCGTTGTCTTATGCACGACTGATTTCGAGGAGATTTGGAACGATTCATGGAAGTATTAGTTACTTGAATTATGGTACGCTAATTGGCGCTGACGAACAAGGAAACGAAACGGGTAATTTTAGTGCAAGTGATTTGGCAATTTCTTTGGGCTATGCAAGAAATTTACCTTGGACAAACTTGTTTTTTGGGGCGAATGTGAAGCTCATTAACTCATCAATCAGTAATTTTACTTCGTATGGTGTTGCTATGGATATTGGTATTTTATATTACAGTCCTTATAAACCCTATTCGTTTACGGTGGTTGTCAGAAATGTTGGCACTCAATTAAAATCTTTTACCAACCAAATTGAAGAACTTCCTTTTAAGGTAGCACTAGGAGCTTCGTATCAATTGGAGCATGTGCCATTGAAATGGTATTTGACGGTTGATAATGTGCAGCAATGGAATATTTCTGTACCAAATCCTTCTGAACAAACCACAGATTTGGAAGGAAATGTTTCGAATGAAAACATTGGTTTTTTTAGCAATGCTATGAGGCATTTAGTAATTGGTGCTGAGTTATTTCCTGAGAGTGCAATCAACCTTAGATTGGGATATAATTTTAGAAGAGCTGCTGAATTGAAGTTGCAAAATGTGCGTACTTTTGGAGGAATTTCTTTCGGATTTGGTTTGAAAATGAATAAGTTCACCTTTAATTATGCGTATTCAAAATTTCATACAGCTACAAATGCGAGTACTTTTAGTTTACAAATTGATTTAGATAAAAGATAAATGACACAAAAAATTACAATTGCGATTGACGGATTTTCATCCACAGGAAAAAGTACGATTGCCAAATTATTAGCTAAAAAATATAATTATATTTACGTCGACACGGGTGCTATGTATAGAGCTGTTGCACTTTTTGCGAAGAAACAACATTTTATTGGTGAAGATTTTTTTAATGTTGAAAAATTAATTTCTTCATTGGCTTCGATTTCTTTGCAATTTCGTTTTAATGAAAACTTGGGTTTTGCTGAAATGTTTTTGAACAATGAAAACGTAGAAAATGAAATTCGGACTTTGGAGATTTCGCAATTAGTGAGTACTGTTGCTGCCATCTCTGAAGTGCGTAAAAAACTGGTTGCTGAGCAACAAGAAATGGGTAAAAATGGTGGTATTGTGATGGATGGAAGGGATATTGGAACGGTTGTTTTTCCTGATGCTGAACTAAAGATATTCATGACTGCTTCTGCTGATCAAAGAGCGATGAGAAGATATAAAGAGTTGATAGACAAAGGAGATGCTGTTACATATGAAGATATTTTACACAATGTGCAAGAACGAGATCGCGTTGATACAACTAGAGAAGATTCTCCGTTGATAAAAGCAGATGATGCTATTGAAATTGACAATTCTGAGTTAGGAATTCAAGAACAATTTGAGCGAATTTGTGAGTTGATTGATGAGCGGATTTTGGGCTAGGTTTTTAGATACGAATTTCACGAATTGCTTTAATTTTTGTTTACAGATGATTTGAGAAATTAGTGCAATTAGTGTCTGTTTTTCTGAACTACTAAGGAATATTTAAATATTTATGCGTTTGTAAAGAAATTTTCCATTTCGGATTTTTCATTACATAATCAACAATTTCCGAAGTCATTTTTTCTTTTTTACTCCATTCAGGTTGTAAAAAAAGCTCACATTTTTCTGATACTCTGGCAGCTTGTTGTTCTGCAAAATCAAAATCACTTTTGTTGTGAATGATCATTTTTAGTTCGTCAGCTTCCTTATAAACTTCATCCAAGGGAAGTTTTGTTTTTTTTGGAGATAAACAAAACCAATCCCATTTTCCAGAAAATGAATACGCTCCTGAAGTTTCAATATGCGTTTTCATATTGTTTTTTTGTAGCAAATTAGTCAAATAATCCATTGACCACATTAAAGGTTCTCCTCCAGTTATTACAATAGTATCTGAGTATTTTTTTGCATTTTCAACAATGGTCTCAACCAGTGTTGGTGGATGTAAATCTGCATTCCAACTTTCTTTAACATCGCACCAATGACATCCAACATCACAACCACCAACTCTAATAAAATATGCAGCTTTTCCTGTATGATATCCCTCGCCTTGAATCGTGTAAAATGCTTCCATTAAGGGCAACATTTTTCCCTGATTCACTAATTCTTTTGTATTTGTATCCATGTTATTTTTTTGCAGCAATCACTTCAATTTCAATTTTTGCACCTGCTACTAAATTGGCTGCAAAGGTAGTTCTTGCTGGTAAATTATCAACAAAAAATGTAGTATATACTGTATTCATTTTAGAAAAATCTTCAATATCCGCTAAAATAACGGTGCATTTTACAACATCTTTCAATGTAAGTTGATGTTGTTTTAAAACATCTTCAATATTTTTTAAAACCTGACTGGTTTCTGCTTCAATACCACCTTCAACCATTTTTCCGGTTTTGTGATTTTTGCCAATTTGTCCTGTTAAAAAGTAGAGATTACCCACCTGAGTTGCATCAGAAAATGGTGCTTTTTTTCTACTTTCTTCATGGGATTTGTGAAAAAATACTTCCTGTTTTTGTGTTTTTTGGCAAGAAATTAGTCCAAAAACAAAACAAATTATCAAAATTGAATAGCTACTTTTCATGATTAATAAAATTTCAACAAATATAAATCATTTAATTTTTAATATTTTCTAACTAAAATGCTTTAAATCAATGATTTTTTGTAAATTTGCACTCCTTTTTACGATAACAGATTTGAAAAAGGATTAGAAAAAAATTATTTATAAAAACATCTCTTGTTGTTTTTGTCGTTAAAAATCTGAAATACAATAAGATACAAATTTATTTTCAGAAATGTCTGAAGAAACAAACACACAAACTCAGCCTACAACCGTAGAAGCTGTAAACCCACAACAATTTTTAGAAAACTTCAATTGGCACAAGTACGAACAAGGAATTGATGCTGTTGATGAAGAAATGTTAAAACAATTCGAAACTGCTTTAGAAGGTACAGTTGGTTTCGTAAAAGAGCGCGATGTAATTGAAGGTACTGTTATCAGAATTACTGATAGAGATGCCATTATTGATATCAACTCAAAATCAGAAGGAGTTATTTCATTAAATGAATTCCGTTACAATCAAAATTTAGCTGTTGGAGACAAAGTAGAAGTTTTGGTTGATAAAAGAGAAGATTCTTCTGGTCAATTAGTATTATCTCACAAAAAAGCAA
>JANQTK010000210.1 GCA_030731695.1 Polaribacter sp. | reverse complement strand
CAATAAGGAATCAATGCATCTAAATTTTTAACAGCTTCTGGCTTTTCTATTTTTGCGATAATTGGAATTCTATAATCGGAATGTTGTGCAATTAAATCACGTAACATTCTTAAATCATCTGGAGTTCTAACAAAAGATAAGGCAATCCAATCCACTTTTTGACCAATTGCAAAAATAGCATCTTCCATGTCTTTTTCTGTCAAAGCTGGTAATGAAACTGCAGTATTTGGAAGGTTCACTCCTTTTTTCGATTTCAATTCTCCACCAACAATAACTTTCACTACAACTTCATTTTCTTTGTTTGTAGAAATTACTTCAAACATCAATTTCCCGTCATCAACCAAAATATTTTCACCAACTTTTACGTCTTTTGGAAAACGTTGATAGGTCATGTAGGCTTTTTCTTTTGTTCCTATGCATTTATCAGTAGTGAATGTAAAAGTATCACCAGTATTCAATTCTACACCATCTTCCATAACCCCAACACGTAATTTTGGACCTTGTAGGTCTGCCAAAATTGCTACGTTCCATCCATTTTCTTCGTTGATTTCTCTGATAGTTTTGATTTTACTGGCTACATTATCATAATCTGCATGCGAGAAATTTACACGAAAAACATTCACGCCATTTCTAGCTAATTCTGTTAAAATTTCTTTAGAATCTGTTGCAGGACCCAATGTCGCTACAATTTTGGTTTTATTATAATTTGGCATAATTTTAAAATATTAAAAAATCTCTTGATTTTAAACTGTCTTTATCAATTGAATACGAGGTGATAACTTGTTCAATGATTTTAATTTTATTGATGGTTTTTGAGATGAAAGAAGGTGGTATTTCTCCAGAAATTTTAATGAAAAAATCGACGTTCTTTTTCTCAGGTATTAAATATGATTTGGTTTCTGTGGTTAATAAAAGTTGGTTTTCTGTAGTGCTATTTTCGGTTTTTGAACTGTTTGCAATCAGATGCCAATCGTACTCATAAGTGGTGTTTTGATAATCAAAAATTGAAAAAAATAGTTTATTTTGATTATTTTCTATCACTAATTCTTTCTTTGACTTAAAGAAATTGGTTGATAAATTTTTATTTAATAAATACGCTAATTTATAATCTTCTAAAGTTGTATGAATCCCGATTAATGAGTATTCGTCTTCAAAATAAGAATCATGACCTAGCGAATGAATTTGCATAAAAATGAATCAATTAGACATTGGGTGCTAAATTACTAATAGTTTATGAGTTTTAAGTGGATTTTAACGAAAAGGATTTCGTTATTTAGTTGGTTGCAATTTGCTTTTGAAAAGCAAAATAGACTCTTTTTGCGGCAAGTTCTTCTGCTTTTTTCTTTGAGGTTGCTCTTCCTTTGGCAACTTGTACTCCATCAATACTAACTTTTACACTGAAATGTTTAATCAATTCATTACCAGTATCTTCGTAAGTTTCGAACTTATATTTCTTCTTTTGTTTTTGACACCACTCAATAATTAAGCCTTTATAGCTGGTGATTTTTCCTTCTAACTTTTCAATATCTACATGTGGAATAATCACATTTCTATAAATGAATCGTTCGCAAATATTATAACCTTTATCTAGATAAATAGCGCCAATTAAAGCTTCAAAAATATTTCCATGAATATTATCTCCAATATTTGATTGATCGATATTACTTTTTACAAATCGAATCAAATTCAATTCTTTTCCTAATTCGTTCAAATGTTCTCTACTTACAATTTTCGAGCGCATTTGAGTCAAATATCCTTCAGATGCTGTGGGTACTTTTTTATACAAATAAGCTGCAATTACTGATCCTAAAATAGAATCGCCCAAGAATTCAAGACGTTCATAATTCAAAGGATTTCCCTCTAAATCTAACATTTGAATAGATCTATGCGTAAACGCCTTTCTATATTTTGAGATATTTCTAGGAGAAAAATTAAGTAATTTTTTTAATTCATTATAAAATTGTTGATCCTCTTCAGAAAAAGAATGAACTATTTTACTTATAAAATTCATAAACTACTCATCAAGTTTCTTGAAAGCTACACAGGCATTGTGACCACCAAAACCAAACGTATTGCTCATAGCTACTTTTACGTCTCTTTTTTGAGCTTTATTTAACGTTAAGTTTAAAGCTGGATTGATGTTTTCATCAACAATTGTGTGATTAATAGTAGGAGGAACTATACCATGCTTTATTGTTAAAATAGCTGCAATGGCTTCAATGGCACCTGCAGCACCCAACAAATGTCCAGTCATGGACTTCGTTGAATTGATATTGATATTTTTTGCGTGCTCACCAAAAACTTCTGAAATTGCTTTCAATTCAGCAACATCTCCTAAAGGTGTAGAAGTTCCATGAGTATTGATATGATCAATTTCTTCTGGTTGTAATCCTGAATTTTCTAAACAGTTTTTCATCACGGCAATTACTCCAATTCCATCAGGATGAGGAGCAGTCATGTGATACGCGTCAGAAGACATTCCGCCACCAACTAATTCGCAATAAATTTTGGCACCTCTTGCTTTGGCATGTTCATATTCTTCCAAAACAATAGCACCTGCACCTTCACCTAAAACAAATCCATCTCTTTCCGCATCAAAAGGTCTTGAAGCAGTTTCTGGACTTTCGTTTCTGGTAGATAATGCGTGCATTGCATTGAAACCTCCCATACCAGCAATAGTTACAGCAGCTTCAGAACCTCCAGTAACAATAATATCGCAAGTGCCTAATCTAATGTAATTTAATGCATCAATCATGGCATTTGCAGAAGAAGCACATGCAGAAACTGTAGTATAATTTGGCCCCATAAATCCATTTTTAATGGATATGTTTCCTGGAGCAATATCAGCAATCATTTTTGGGATGAAAAAAGGATTGAACCTTGGAGTTCCATCACCAGCAGCAAAATCGAGCACTTCGTTTTGAAAAGTTTCTAACCCTCCAATTCCTGCACCCCAAATAACTCCCACACGCAATTTATTGATTTTATCAAGATCCAAACCTGAATCTAAAATTGCTTCATCTGAGGCAACCAAAGCATATTGCGTAAAACGATCCATTTTACGCGCTTCTTTACGATCAATAAAATCAGTGACATTGAACTTTTTTAATTCACATGCAAAACGAGTTTTGAACTTGGCAGCATCATAGTAGGTTACAGGCGCAGCTCCACTAACTCCGTTAATTAAGCCATTCCAATATTCCTCTATAGTATTACCAATTGGCGTTAATGCGCCAAGTCCAGTGACAACAACTCGTTTTAATTGCATATAAATATTACTTTTTTGCGCCTTCTATGTAGCTAATTGCTTGACCAACAGTTCCAATGTTCTCTGCCTGATCGTCTGGAATTTGAATATCGAATTCTTTTTCGAATTCCATAATCAATTCAACAGTATCCAATGAATCTGCTCCTAAATCGTTTGTGAAGCTAGCTTCTAATGTTACCTCGTTATCGTCAACGCCTAATTTGTCTACGATAATCGCTTTTACTCTTGATGCAATGTCTGACATAATTTTTTAGTTTTTAAAATTTAAATCGGGGACAAAAATACAAATCTTATTAGTTTTATCTAATTTTTGTCCTAAAAATGATGTTTAAAAGTAAATAAAAAA
>JANQTK010000209.1:13620-15302 GCA_030731695.1 Polaribacter sp. | reverse complement strand
ACGACCTGCTGATTACAAATCAGCTGCTCTAGCCAGCTGAGCTACATCGGCTTTTCACAAAAAAACAATCCGCTATTTCTAACGGATTGCAAATGTATAAAGTTTTTTTTATTTCGAGAAACTTTTTATGATAATTTTTATTTTTTTATGGAATCAATGAATCTCTTGATTTTTCTTTTGATTTTTTTAACTGTCTTTTCAATGAATCTACCGCTAAATTGACACCTTCTTCAAAAGTTTTCGTTTCTCTTTTTACAATCAACTCACTTCCTGGGATGTTTAATTTAATTTCTATTATTTTATTTTCCTTATCACTTGTGTTTTGAACTTTTAAAAATACTTCGGCATCTACAATTTTGTCGTGAAATTTTACCAATTGATTTGCCTTTTTTTCTACATACTTAATCAAATCTTTGTCTGCATTAAAGTTTACTGATTGAGTGAATACTTTCATAAGTTATTATTTTTTTAAACTCCTAGGGTGAGCTTGATTATACACTTTTTTTATAACTTCAAGACTATTGTGTGTGTAGACTTGAGTAGAGGCTAAACTTGAATGCCCTAGTAATTCTTTAACCGAATTTAAATTTGCTCCTTCATTTAATAGATGCGTTGCAAAAGAATGTCTCAAAACATGAGGGCTTTTTTTAACCTTCGTTGAGACATTACTAAAGTACGAATTTATAACTCCGTAAACAAGTGATTTGCTTAATTTATTTCCTTTTTCAGTTATTAATAATTCAACTCTTCCTTTTGAAAAATCTTCCTTTAATTCCTGATATTGTTTTATTATTATAATGACTGATTCTAATAACGGAACAAAACGTTCTTTATTTCGTTTTCCAAGAACTTTTACAGTTTTATTACTAAAATCCATATCACTCTCCTTAATATTGATCAATTCAGTCTTTCTGATTCCAGTTGAATATAACAATTCAATGATTAATTTATTTCTAATAGTTCTAAAATCAGTATTTTCATGCACATTACTTATTGCATCATTAATTTCTTTTACGGTAAATGGTATTTGCAATTTATTGACTGATTTCAACGCTTTATGTTTTGAAAGTGGATTTATATCAATTTGATGGGTTTTTTGCAAAAACTTATAGAATGAATTCAGAGAGGTGATTTTTCGATTGATACTTCTGTTTGATATTTTTTGATTTACCAAATTTACAATCCAACTCCGGATTATGGGGTATTCAACTTCCGACAAATTTTCGATATTAAAATCGGTTTCACAAAAATCCTTAAAAGCGATTAAATCATTTTTGTAAGCAAAAATCGTATTGGGTGAGTATTTTTTTTCGAAAGATAAATAATCAAGAAATGAATCAATCAAAATTTGATGAATTTGGTTTCTGTAAATCTACAAAAAATCATTCAAAAAAAAATCTCGTATCAATAATTGATACGAGATTTGATTCTTATTAGAATAAGCTACTAACCTACTTCTTCTTGTGTTCTTAATCTTTGAACGTAAGAAGCTTTGATTTTTTGAGCTCTCTTTGCTACTGAAGGTTTTGTAAAGTTTTTATTGTTACGTAAGTGTTTCATCGTTTTTGTACGATCGTATTTACGTTTATAACGTTTTAAAGCTCTATCTATATTCTCTCCTTCTTTTACTGGTATAATTAACATAAGTTAGCACCTCCCTTCATACGTATCTTTTATATTTT
>JANQTK010000209.1:0-13520 GCA_030731695.1 Polaribacter sp. | reverse complement strand
ATTTTTGCGATAATCTCTTTTAAGATTTCAGAAGTACCTCCTCCAATTGGACCTAATCTGCTATCGCGAAATAAACGTGCCATTGGATAATCTTCCATATAACCATAACCTCCTAACAATTGAAGTGCATCATAAATTACTTCATCTGCAATTTTCGTGGATAATAATTTAGACATACTTGCTTCTTTCACAACATATTGTCCGTCATTTAATCTTTTTGCAATGGAATAATTATACTCTTTACACATATCAACCTGACTTGCCATTTCAGCAATTTTATGTCTTAATGCTTGAAATTGATCAATTGTTTTACCAAAAGCAACTCTTTCTTTCATATAATTAATGGCATAATCCAACGCAAACTCTGCTCTTGCGTGTGCATTAATTCCCATAATCAAACGCTCTAAAGCAAAATGTTGCATGATATATGGAAAGCCTTTTCCTTCTTCACCTAATAAATTTTCAGCAGGAATCACCACATTATCAAAAGCGATTTCACCAGTATCAGACGCTTTCCAACCTAATTTATTTAATTTGGTTGCAGTAATTCCTTTTGTGTTTCTATCAACAACAAAAATACTAATTCCTCTATATTTATCTGAAGTATCTGTTTTTGCAGCTATTATCAAATAATCTGAATATACTCCGTTTGTGATGAATGTTTTAGAACCGTTCAAAATATAATGATCACCATTTTTGATGGCTGTTGAACGCATTCCTGCAACATCACTTCCTCCAAAAGGTTCTGTAATACACAAACAACCTATCATTTCTCCTTCAACACTTGGTACTAAATATTTTTGTTTGATAGCTTCGTTTGCTTCTTTATTGAGGTGTGTCATTGCCAAATATTCATGAGCCCACATTGCTGCTGCAAATCCACCAGAATTTATTTTTTGCAATTCTTCTAAGAAAATTACCGTGTAAAAAAGGTCTAAATCCAAACCTCCATATTCGTGTGGAGTTGACAATCCGAAATAACCCATTTCTCCAAATTTCTTCCAAATGAAACGTTCAATTGTTCCTGTTTGCTCCCATTTTTCGATATGAGGTACCACTTCTTTCTGTAAAAAATCTTTAAAACTCGCACGAAATGCGTGATGTTCTTCTGTAAAGTACATGCTATTCATTTGATAAAATTGAATTAATTATTCAGCGTGCAAATATAAGACTAATCTATTGTATATATCTAATGGAAAATCCTTGATATTTTTTAATTCCGAAATTTGTTGAATCTCAGCAACCTCGTCTTTATAGTCAAATATTTTCCTACAAAGATCATAATTCATATAAGGAATTCGCAATAACTCTTTGAAAGATAATGAATTAATATTGACAGTTTTGATGATTGGTTTTTGTTTGATAGTAAACGTTTGAAGCGTTTTATCTGCAATTTCTTTTTGCAAACCCCAAACCTCATACAATTGCTCTTTAAAAGTAAATCCTTGTAATTTAGAACGATACTGAATAATACGTTCTGCCGTTTTTTCTCCAATGCCACTTATATATTGCAAATCTGCAGAAGTTGCTTTATTTAAGTCGTTGGTTGATACATCACTTTTGGCAGTTTTCTTATAATTTTGATAAGTGAATTTTTCTAAAGAAGAGTTTTCTTTTTGATATAAATTTTGTTTTTCAACCCAATCAGGAAACTTGAAAAAAGGGGCAATTTTTGCCAACAAACTATCTGAAATCTTTGTGACTTTTTGAAAATCTTTTTTAGAGTTGATAAATTTCCCTGTTTTTCTGAAAGCTACTAATCTGTCAATTTCCTCTAAAGACATCCCTAATTGTTCGCCTTTAAAATCGGTTATATAATTTGGATTGAATGAAAAGATTTTAGGTTTTCTGGATTCAATTTCAACAGCTTTCAAACTATCAATTTGTTTTTGAAAAGCTAAAATTTCAGGAGTTTCTTTAGCTATTTTCTCATCCGAAGAAAAAGGATCTGTAAAAATGACAATCTGAAGAATGATGATAATTATTGCCAATAAAAAAATCCCATTTCGTTGGCTTTTATGATACCAGAAATGGGATGTAAAGTTTGTCATATTATACTAGTTACATGTGTTTTGTCACATCTATAGCTCCTTCTTGAATAGCTTCTTTTTTGATAGAAATGGCTTTTAAATAACGTGTCATTTCTTCTTTCACTTTTGGAAACAAAAAGAACAATCCTATCATATTTGGAAAAACCAATGCTAAAATCATAGCATCTGAGAATTTTATTACAGCATCTAACGTTGCTCCTGCACCAATTACAACAAATACTAAGAATAATAGTTTGTAAACGATATCAGCTGTTTTGGTTTTTCCGAATAAATATTTCCAAGCTTGTAAACCATAGTAAGACCAAGATATCATGGTTGAAAAAGCAAATAATACAATTGCAATTGTCAACACATAAGAGAAATGAGGAATTACTGAATCAAATGCCATAGAAGTTAAATCTACACCACCAATTGAACGACCATCTGCATTTAAAATCACACTACTTGTTTCTGCACTATAATTAAAAACACTTTGAACATTTGTGCCATCAATATTGAAAAACACAATTACCAAAGCAGTCATTGTACAAATTACAACAGTATCAATAAAAGGTTCTAAAAGCGCTACAACTCCTTCTGATGCTGGATATTTTGTTCTTACAGCTGAATGTGCAATTGCAGCAGATCCTGCACCTGCTTCATTGGAAAATGCTGCTCTTTGAAAACCAACAATTAAAACTCCAACTAAACCACCAAGACCAGCCATAGGCGTAAAAGCTCCTTCAAAAATAATAGTAAAAGCCAATCCTATATCTTTAAAATTTGCAAAAATAATTACTAAAGAAGCTAAAATGTAAAGTCCAGCCATAAAAGGAACAATTTTTTCAGTAATTTTTGCGATTCTTTTGATACCTCCAATAATTACAATTCCAACTAAAACTGCCAAACAAATTCCAATAATTACACCATCAGAACCTGAATTTAACTTTAATAAAGAACTAATTTGAACTGCGGCTTGGTTGGATTGAAAAGCGTTACCACCTCCAAAAGAAGCTCCAACACAAAGCACTGCAAAAACAATTCCTAATATTTTACCAAAAGTTGTAAAACCTCTTTCTTTCAATCCTTTTGATAAATAGTACATTGGCCCTCCATACACAGTTCCATCTGGTCCAACATCTCTGTATTTTACACCAAGTGTACACTCTACAAATTTTGTAGACATTCCTAAAAGTCCACACACAATCATCCAAAAAGTTGCACCAGGACCACCCAAACCAATTGCTACTGCTACTCCAGCAATATTTCCCAAACCTACAGTTCCAGAGACTGCTGTTGCCAATGCTTGAAAATGAGATACTTCACCATGCGCACTTTCATCTCTAATTGTATCTTGTATGTCTTCAACAGCCAAGGCTTCATCATTGTTGTACAATTTGTCAACACCATGTTTTTCAATATCTACATAATGACCCCTTACTGTTTTAATTGCAGTCCCAAATTTTGTAATGCTTGGAAACCTAAAATATATTGTAAAAAAAGTAGCACCTCCAACCAATAAAAGCACCACAAAAGGAATATTGTAAGAACCTAATGGAACAGTTGTTAAAACAAAACTTTCCCACCAAGAAGCAAATGGCATGAAAGCATCATTAATTTTTTCATCTAAACCTTTTTCTTGTGAGAAAATAAAAAATGGAACTACTAAAAATAATAACGAAAGAAGTTTTTTCTTCATAATACTATATTCTAAATGATTTTTATGATTCTTATTTGAGCACGCAATATCTTAAAAAAAAGCCCTCATTACAACTTTTTATTAAAAAATATCAATTCAAAGATAAGTTATCTTTAAATATTCGTAAATCTTGTTCAAAAGTATTGAAAGTCATTCCTAATTCAGTTGTAGCTTTAGAAACATCAAAACCTGTTTTTGGAGGTCTTTGTGCCTTTTGGTTTAATGTTGATGATGAAATTGGTTTGATTAAATTTTTATCTAACTCAAAAACATCCGCAATTTTTTGAGCGATTTCAAAAACGCTCATTAATGTATTTGATGAAATATGATAAATTCCTGTCGCTTTTTTATCAATTGCCAATTTACAAGAAAGGGCTAAATCATTGACATAAGTTGGCATACGAAATTGATCATCAACAATGGTAATTTCTTTTCCATTCTCCAGCATTTCTTTGACCCATAGAACAATATTTGTTCTGCTCATGTCATACACTTTACCATACACTAAAATGGTTCTCAGAATGGTAAAATCGATTTTTGAATTCAGTAAAATTTCTTCGGATTTCACTTTTGAATTCCCATAATAACTCAGTGGATTTGGCTCATCAGTTTCTTTATAGTAACCTTTTTTCCCATCAAAAATAAAATCTGTTGATAAATGGATTACATGACAATTGATGATTTCAGCAACTTCTTTTAACCATTTTACAACGTCAACATTTAAAACATCACACTCATTTTTATAAATTTCGCAATCATCAACTTGCGTCATGGCAGCTGTATTTACGATAGCATCTGGTTTTATTTCTAGTAGTGCTTTTTTCAACTCATTTTCATCCGTAAGATCAATAGAAACATACATAAAATCTTCTCTTCCACTTCTATTTTTCCCTTTCGAAAAACCAAAAACTTGGTATTCATTTTTATTTTTCAACAATAAATTTACCAATGATTGCCCAAGTAAACCATTGCTTCCTGTAATAACAACTTTCTTCATTTAAAATAATTCTCTCAGTTTTTTTATTTGTTCTGGTCGTCCTAAAACGATTAAATGCGAACCTTCAACTAATTTTAAATTTGCATCAGGATTTATGATATAATCTTTATCAGGATTTCTATATCCTATTACTGTACAACCCGTTTTTTTTCGTAAATCTAGATCTAAAATTGTTTTATTTTGATAAATTTTAGGCAAATCATCAACAGATATTTCTTCTAAATTTGCGGTAGTTTCTCCTTCAAGCGTTAAACGATCCACAAATTCGATAACATCAGGTGTAACTACTAATGAAGCCATGTGCTCTCCACCCAATTTATCTGGCATAATCACGTTATCTGCTCCTGCAATTTTTAATTTACTATACGAACTTTCATTGGCAGCTCTACTAATAATTTTACATTCTTTATTTAACTGTCTGGCACTTAACACTACAAATAAGTTATCAGCATCCGAAGGCAACGCTGTGATTAAATTTTTGGCATTGGTGATTCCTGCTTTTAGCAAAACTTCATCTGTAGTGCCATCTCCCATAATATTTAAAACACCTTCTAAATCGAGTTTTTCAATTAAATCTTTATCTTGTTCAATCACTACATAATCTCTTTGATAACTTTTTAATTTAGCAATTGCTTGCTTGCCATTTCTACCATAACCACAAATAATGGTATGCCCTTTTAAACTACCAATTTTTTTCTCCACTTTTTTATGTTTAAAATGATTAAATAATTTTCCACTCACTAAATATTCAGAAAATGATGAAATAGCATACCCAAAAACAGTAATGCTTGTTAAAATCAAAAAAATTGTAAATATTTTTTCTTCAGCCGAAAAAGGCCTAACTTCCCCAAAACCAACAGTTGTTACTGTAATTACAGTCATATAAATAGCATCAACAAATGTGTAATTTGAGAGCAACATGTAACCAACTGTACCCACTGTTAAAATAGAAAAAACCAACAGTGCTATTGTATTCAATTTTGAATTTAAAATTCTCATAGTTTATAAATCAAAAACCGAACTTCTTTTTGTGTAAATTAAATCCTTTAATTTTATTAAAAAAGCGAATGTTAAATAAAATCCGAAAGACAAGCCAACTGTAAAAAAAGTCACATAAATAAAATAAATGCGCACATTTTTAGCTCTCATTCCCAATCTATCAGCCAATCTTGTAAAAACTCCAAATCCATGGCGTTCAAAAAAATAACGAACAGCATGTATATATTTCATGGTATTTCTTTTTGATGCAAGATACTATAATCCGTGAATTTGAAGTTTATTTTTCATTTAAAATTGATTTAATATTAAGTAACTTTGCGTTTTTTCTGTAAAAAACCACTTTTTTTTGAAAGACCAAGAATACATAGAAGTTTACGGCGCAAGAGTCCACAACTTAAAAAATATAGATGTAAAAATTCCACGCGAAAAACTAGTTGTAATTACTGGTTTAAGTGGCAGTGGAAAATCATCTTTGGCTTTTGATACGATTTATGCAGAAGGACAAAGACGTTATATTGAAACTTTTTCTGCGTATGCTCGCCAATTTTTAGGAGGTTTAGAAAGACCTGATGTTGATAAAATTGATGGACTTTCACCCGTAATATCCATCGAACAAAAAACAACCAATAAAAGTCCACGATCAACAGTTGGAACCATTACCGAAATTTACGATTTTTTACGATTATTGTTTGCAAGAGCTGCTGACGCTTATTCCTACAATACTGGAAAAAAAATGGTAAGCTATTCTGATGAACAAATCAAAGAACTGATCTTATCAGATTTTTCTGATAAAAAAATTGCTGTTTTAGCTCCTTTAATTAAATCAAGAAAAGGTCATTACAGAGAACTTTTTGAGCAAATTTCAAAACAAGGTTTTTTAAAAGTTCGTGTTGATGGCGAAATCCGGGATATTGAAAAAGATATGCGTTTAGATCGTTATAAAATGCATGATATTGAGGTTGTTATAGATAGATTACTTGTAAATACTGCTTCAGAAAAACGATTGGAGGAGACCATCAAAACTGCCATGTATGCTGGTGATAATATATTGATGATTATTGATGTTGATGAAAATCAACCTCGTTATTTCAGTAGAGAATTGATGTGTCCTGAAACTGGAATTGCCTATCCAAATCCTGAACCAAATACGTTTTCATTCAACTCACCAAAAGGGGCTTGTGAAACCTGTAATGGATTGGGAATTACAAACGAAATCAACTTGCAAAAAGTGATTCCGAATGATACCATTTCAATTAAAAATGGTGGAATCATTCCTTTGGGAGATCAAAAAAACAGTTGGATTTTTAAGCAAATTGAACACATTGCTGAGCGTTATAAATTTAAATTAACAGATGCTATAAAAGACATTCCAAAAGAAGCTTTGGAAATGATTTTAAATGGTGGTAATGAATCTTTTCAAATCACATCAAAAACTGTTGGCGTTACAAGAAATTATAAAATTGATTTTGAAGGAATTGTTTCGTTCATTGAAAATCAATACAATAACGCAGAAAGCACAAGTATCAAACGTTGGGCAAATAGTTTTATGGACGAAATAACCTGCAAAACTTGCGAAGGAAAACGTTTAAAAAAAGAAGCACTTCATTTTAAAATTACTGATAAAAATATCAGTGATTTAGTGCAAATGGACATCACAGAATTGGCCAATTGGTTTGAAACTATTGAAGCAAAATTATCTAATAAACAACAACAAATTGCTTCCGAAATTTTGAAGGAAATTCGCACAAGAATTCAGTTTTTAGTAGATGTTGGATTGGAATATTTAACCCTTGACAGAACCTCAAAATCACTTTCTGGTGGTGAAGCACAACGAATTCGTTTGGCAACCCAAATTGGCTCACAATTGGTGGGTGTTTTGTATATTTTAGATGAACCAAGTATTGGTTTGCATCAACGTGACAATCAAAAATTGATTGATTCTTTGGTGAAATTACGAGATATTGGCAACTCCGTTTTAGTAGTTGAACATGACAAAGACATGATTGAACATGCTGATTATGTGATCGATATTGGTCCTGGAGCTGGAAGACATGGAGGACAAATTGTAAGCGAAGGAACTTTTGCAGAACTAAAAACTCATGATACTTTAACAGCAGATTATTTGACTGGAAAAAAGAACATTGAAGTTCCTAAAAAAAGACGTGAGGGAAATGGAAAATTCATCAAACTAAAAGGTGCTTCTGGAAATAATTTAAAAAATGTTTCGGTTGAATTTCCTTTGGGAAAAATGATTTGTGTTACAGGCGTTTCTGGAAGTGGAAAATCAACCTTAATCAACGAAACTTTATATCCAATATTAAACGAATACATTTATAGAGGCGTAAAAAAACCAATGCCGTATAAAAAGATTGAAGGTTTGGAACATATTGATAAAGTCATTGATATTGACCAATCTCCAATAGGTAGAACACCTCGTTCAAATCCAGCAACCTACACCAAAACATTCGACGAAATCAGAACTTTATTTGCACAAACTCCTGAAGCTGCCATTCGTGGTTACAAACCTGGACGTTTTTCATTCAATGTAAAAGGCGGACGTTGTGAAACTTGCGAAGGTGCAGGAGTTCGAATTATAGAAATGAATTTTTTGCCAGATGTCCATGTAGAATGTGAAACTTGTCAAGGAATGCGTTTCAATAGAGAGACTTTAGAGGTTCGTTTTAAAGGAAAATCAATTGCTGATATTTTGAATATGACTATTGAAGATGCTACTGATTTTTTTGAAAATATTCCGAAAATTCATCGAAAACTCAAAACAATTAAAGATGTTGGTTTGGGTTATATTACGCTTGGTCAACAATCTACCACACTTTCTGGTGGAGAAGCACAACGTATTAAATTGGCATCAGAATTATCAAAAAAAGATACTGGAAATACCTTTTATATTTTGGACGAACCCACAACTGGCTTGCATTTTGAAGACATTCGTGTGTTAATGGAAGTGCTCAACAAATTAGCAAACAAAGGAAATACTGTACTAATTATTGAGCACAATTTGGATGTCATCAAACTCGCAGATCATATTATTGATGTTGGTTTAGAAGGTGGAAAAAAAGGAGGAACCATTTTATGCACAGGAACTCCTGAAGAAGTTGCTCAAAACAAAAAAAGTTATACTGCTGCTTTTTTGAAAAAAGAATTAAATTAGATGTTTTAAAAGATTTGAAATTATGACAAATGAAGACAGAAAAATAAGAGAACGACTCCAACAAAAAACTTGGAACGAAATAAAAACAAACGATTCTTGGGCAATTTTTAAAATCATGGCCGAGTTTGTAGCTGGTTATGAAACTCTCAGTAAAATTGGTCCTTGTGTATCTATTTTTGGATCAGCAAGAACCAAACCTGACAATCCATATTATATTTTAGCCGAAGAAATTGCATTCAAACTAACCCAAAGTGGTTTTGGTGTAATTACTGGTGGTGGTCCTGGAATTATGGAAGCTGGTAACAAAGGAGCCAACAGAGGTAAAGGCTTATCAGTAGGTTTAAACATCGAATTGCCTTTTGAACAACATGACAATCCTTGGATTGATAGTGGAAAAAGTTTGGATTTTGATTATTTCTTTGTTCGTAAAGTAATGTTTGTAAAATATTCTCAAGGATTTGTAGTAATGCCTGGTGGATTTGGAACAATGGACGAACTTTTTGAAGCAATTACCTTGATTCAAACAAAAAAAATTGGTCGTTTTCCCATTGTTTTAGTTGGAAAGAAATTTTGGGGTGGATTGATTGATTGGATCAAAGAAACATTAATTGCTGAAGGAAATATTAAAGAGGAAGATTTAAATCTTTTTAGATTGGTGGATACTGCTGATGAAGCTGTTGAACATTTTAATAAATTCTACGAAAAATACAAGTTAAAACCAAACTTTTAATGCATTTTTTAAGAAAACAGCTTATTGTTGTTTTAGTGATTTTAAGTTCTTGTTTGTATGCTCAAACAAGAATTAAAACACTATTTTACAATACCTTAAATTATACCATTGACATTGTAAGTCAAGAAAAAACACCGCATTTACAAATAATTTTAGAAACTATTCAGCCAGATTTGTTCATGATTTGTGAAATCAAAAATGAGCCTGCATCCAATTATCTTTTTGAAAATGCCATTCTTCCTTTCAATGCAAATTTCAAAAAAGCACCATACAAAGTTGTACAATCTCCTGCAAAAGATTTATCACAAATGGTGTATTACAATTCTGTAAAACTAACTTTAATAACAAATCAAGTTATCGTCACAAACGTAAGAGACATCAATCATTATACATTTAAAATAAATACTGAAAATAACGAAACAACTCCAATCAAAATAGAAGTTTTTGTTAGTCATTTAAAAGCCTCAACAGGTTTTAACAATAGAATGGATAGATTAGAAGCTGTAGCACATTTTGTAAGAGAATTAGATAAATTACCCAGTGATAGCAACATTTTATTTGCAGGCGATTTTAATTTTTACACCAGTAATGAAGAAGGATTTTTAAAATTGATTGATGCTTCAAATTCCATTAAAATGATAGATCCTATCAACAGATTATGTCCACCTTTTCCTGAAAATGACATTGATTATTTTGATGAAAACAATTTTAATAATACCTATTTTTGGAACAATGCTTCGTTTGCTGATGTACATTCTCAATCTACAAGAACTTCACAAGTAAATGGTGATGGTGCTGGAGGTGGTATGGACGATCGTTTTGATTTTATCATGATGTCCGAAAATTTAAAAACCAATCCTAAACTTTATTTTGTTGAAAACAGCTATAAAACCATTGGAAACAATAATAATTGCTACAATTCTTCTGTAAATAATACAGATTGCACTGGAGAATATTCGCAAAATTTAAGAGATGCTTTGTATTTTTTTAGTGATCATTTACCCATTTCATTAGACTTAGAAACTCCAGAAAATACATTATCTATAAAAGAAAACATTATTCCTATCAAATTTATAGGCTCTAATTTGGTTTCTGATTTTTTAAGTTTACATTTATCCGAAGAAATAAAATCAATATTCATATACAATCATTTAGGACAAAAAGTTTTTGAGAGCAAAAACAATCAAAAAACTGACTTAAAAATTGCAACAAGTGGATTTTCAAAAGGATTATATTATTTAAAAACTGACACTCACAAACCGTTAAAATTTATAAAAATATAAATTGAAAATACATCAAACTATATTGAAATTGTGCTTGTTTTGGTCCGTTTTTACAATGGCTCAAAATAATACTATTGCAATAAAAGCTGATTTTAACCCCGAAAAAGATGAGTTGAAAATTCAACAAGAAATCGTCTTTTTCAACAATTCAGATTCTATTTTAAATCATATTTATCTCCACAATTGGGGCAATAGTTTCAGAGATCGAAAAACACCTTTATCAAAAAGGTTGATTAAGGATTTTAAAAAAGAATTATACTTCGCAAAACCTGATGAAATTGGTTTTACAACCATCAAAAATTTAACTGTTGATTTTGAAAATGTTGTTTTTAACGAAGTTTCAAAACAAGCTGATATTATTGATATTCAATTAAATACACCTTTACTTCCAACAGAAAAAAGGACCATTATTATTACTTATAGTTTAAAAATTCCTGATGCAAAGTTTACCAGTTATGGTAAAACAGCAATTGGATATCACCTTCGATTTTGGTATATGACTCCAGCCATTTTTCAAAATGGATGGAAATTAATGAGCAATCTCAATACAGATGATTTATTTGAAAACACGACCGATTTTACTATCGAAATTCAGGTTCCAAAACCCTATGTTTTAGAAAGTAATTTGTATCAATACGAAACTAAAAATGAAAAGGATACAGAATATTATTTGGTTGGAAAAAACAAAACGAATGTCATTTTGTCTATCAATAAAACCACACAATTAAAAACCTATCAAGTCAATGATGTAGTCATTTATACAGATGTTTTAAATGATAAAATCGAGGACACAAAATGTGTTGATATTTTGAGTCGAGAGCAACTTTTTATCGAAAAATATTTAGGAAAATATCCTCATAAAGAAATATATATTGACAAAATCACACAAGAGAAAAATCCGATTGTAGGTTTGAGTCAATTGCCAAGTTTTATTCGCCCTTTCAGTGAAGAATTTAAATGGGATATTACATTATTCAAAGCCTTATCAATTGCTTATTTAGAGAATAGGATGCACCTAAATCTCAGAGAAGAATATTGGCTTTTGGATGGTATTCAAAATTATTTGATGATGGAATACATTGAAACGTATTATCCAGAAATGAAATTATTAGGGAAATTTTCGGATAAATGGTATTTGAAAAATTTCAATATTTCAAAACTAAAATTCAACGAAAAATATCCATTGATTTATCAATTTGTTTCAAGACAATTTTTAGACCAAGCGTTAGACACTCCAGTTGATTCTTTGTCAAATTTCAATAGAAAAATTGCCAATAAATACAAAGCTGGCTTGGCTATAAAATATTTGAAAAATTACTTGGGAGATAGTATTTTGAACAGCAGTATCAAAGAGTTGTATCAAGAAAAAAGCACAAAATTAATTTCTACTGCCGATTTTAGAGAAATTATTACAAAAAAAACTAATAAAAATTTAGATTGGTTTTTTGAAGATTTTATAAAAACCAACAAAAAAATCGATTATACAATTGACGATGTTATTGTAGAAAAAGACAGCTTAAAAGTTTCGATTAGAAACAAACGAAACATCACAACTCCAGTATTATTGTATGGTTTAAACGATAAAGAAATTATCTTTAAAAAATGGTTTACAAATATTGATGATACAACCACAGTAAGAATTCCCAATCAAAATATCAATAAAGTTGCGTTGAATTATGAAAATACCTATCCAGAATTGAATACACTTGACAATTGGAAAAGTTTAGAGAAAAAAATATTCAACAAACCATTAAAATTCAATTTGATAAAAGATATTGACGACCCATATTACAATCAACTTTTTTATCAGCCAAATATCAGTTACAACTTTTACAATGGAATAATATTGGGTGTTAGATTACATAATAAACCATTGATTAAAAGAAACTTAGAAGCTTCAATTGCACCTGCTTATGCTACAAATAGTAGTTCTGTAATTGGCCAATTTTCACTGTTGTTAAATCAATATTTTGAAGAAACTTCCATCTACAGAATTCGTTATGGAATTGCTGGTTTAACCTTGGATTATGCACCAAACTTGTCATACAAATCTTTAGTGCCATTTGTAAATATGGAATTTAAAAGAAAGGATTTGAGAGATGCAACCTCCGAGGTTTTAAGTGCACGATTGGTACATATTGACAAAGAAGTATTGCCAAATACAATCAAAACAGATCAGGATAATTACAGTGTATTAAGCATCAATTACAGTTTTATAAATCCGGATATTATTAAAGAAATTCGATATAATTTTAGTGCAGAAATTGCTCAAAATTTCTCAAAAGTAGCTGCTGACATTCGCTTTCGTTCATTAACAACCTCAGATACTCAACTAGATTTCAGACTTTTTATTGGTACTTTTTTAAGCAATAAAACTACGGGAGATTATTTTAGTTTTGGTCTGGACAGAGCCAATGATTACTTATTCCAGCTCAATTATTTTGGTCGATCAGAAGATTCAGGAATATTTAGTCAACAATTCATTATTGCTGAAGGTGGTTTCAAATCAGTGTTGCCAACAAGATTTTCCAACCAATTTATGGCTTCTTTTAATTCGAGTTTTGGAATTTGGAAATGGGTTGAATTTTATAACGATGTTGCTTTTTTGAAAAG
>JANQTK010000208.1 GCA_030731695.1 Polaribacter sp. | reverse complement strand
TATGCAGTAGAAGATCAAATTGCAATTATCTATGCAGGTTCTAAAAACTTGTTGAAAGATGTGCCTGTTAATAAAGTAAAAAAGTTTGAAAGAGATTATTTAGATTATTTAAACGCGAAACATAGAGATACGTTAGATGTTTTAAAATCTGGTAACTTAACAAACGAAGCAATAGCAGTATTAGAAGCTGCAGCAAAAGAAATTTCAAAGCATTTTTAATTAGAAATTAGATTGAGTTTTAAGAGCGATTTTTCTTGAAACTTTCAACTAACAACTAATAACTATCGACTGAAACATGGCAAATTTAAAAGAAATACGTAACAGAATTACCTCTATCAAATCTACAATGCAGATTACTTCTGCAATGAAGATGGTTTCTGCTGCAAAGTTAAAAAAAGCGCAAGATGCAATTGTTGCGATGAGACCATATTCATCGAAATTAACAGAACTATTGCAAAATTTAAGCGCAACCTTAGATGGCGATTCAGGAGGAGCTTTTGCTTCTCAAAGAGAAGTTTCTAAAGTACTATTAGTAGTAGTTACCTCTAACAGAGGTCTGTGTGGAGGTTTTAATTCATCCATCACTAAAGAGACTGTTAAAACAATCAAAGAAAAATATAAAAATGTTTCTGTTGATTTGTTAACAATCGGAAAAAAAGGAGGAGATGTTTTAGGAAAATCGTACAATATCATTGAAAAAAGAAATGATATTTTTGATGATTTAACGTTCAATAACGTTGCAATTATTGCTGAAAAATTGATGGAAATGTACGTTGATGGAAGCTATGACAAAATTGAATTGGTATACAATCAGTTTAAAAATGCAGCTACTCAAGTCGCTCAAGTTGAACAATATTTGCCGATAAAACCAGTGGAAGTTTCAGCAACTGTAACTTCAAATTCTGATTATATTTTTGAACCATCAAAAGCAGAAATCGTAGAAGCATTGATTCCGAAAGCATTAAAAACACAATTATACAAAGCATTGAGAGATAGTTTTGCCTCTGAACACGGAGCAAGAATGACTGCAATGCACAAAGCAACTGATAATGCAAAAGACTTGCGTGATGATTTGTTATTAACGTATAACAAAGCAAGACAAGCTGCTATTACCAACGAAATTTTGGAAATTGTTGGAGGTGCAGAAGCACTGAAAAGCTAATCCTAAAAAAAGATTTTAAAAGCGAACCAATTTGGTTCGCTTTTTTTTTGGCATACAATTTGAATCTTAGTTCATATAACCTAAAATCAGTGGCTTATGAGAACTTTAAAACTACTTTTTATACTATTTAGTACAAGTTTGTTTTTTAACGCTTGTACATCGTTTTATCAAGATTCTTTTGATAATTATCAGCCAACCTTAGAGGATGTTGTTTCAAACTATGATGTTTGGTATGTAGATATTCACAGAACTACAGGAAATGGCGATATTCCTTTTGTTTCTAGAGCATTTACGCTTTCGTTTTTAAACGGAAATCTATATGCTAATAACAATATTGTAAATATTGGAAGAACTGGAAATGGTTTGGGAATTAGAGTAGGAAACTACAACACGTATAATGGATTTTTAGAAACCGTTCACACCATTGATGGTTATAATGATTTTGAAGTTTTTGTTCGTTCAAATAACGAAATTCAATTGTATAATCGCAGACAAAATGTAACCTATTTTTTAGTTGGATATCTCATCAATAATTTTGATTATGATAAATTATTTTATGAAAACATCGAATATTTTTTACAAGAATACAGAGCTTGGGAAAAAATAAATACAACAGGAGGAACTCCAAATGCATTTGATAATGAAAATTATCTACAATTTACTCCTGAAAATATAACAACATTTTATAGTTCTCAAGATTCATTTGGCACAAATATTGACAATGTATTATGGGATTTTGAAGGAAGCTATCAAGTGTTTGATGTTGCAGGTTTTCAAAATTTGAAAATTTTAACATTAAATTATGGAGGTGGAGATATTGAAGAGTTCGAATTAACCGTTACAAATGATAGTAACATTCGTCTTTTTCATATCGATTCAAATACAAGATACGATTTTAAAGGCAGAGGATTTACACAATATTTAAAAAGTGAAAAATCTGTTAAAGATGCTCCTGAAACCGTAAGGAATGATGATAGAAAACGAACAAAAGTAAACAGAGAAATAAAAGAAAGAAGATTTTTAAAATAAAGTTTGGTTAGTTGATTTTTGGTTGGCTATTTCTCAATAGCCAATTGAAAGAGAAACCGCTCCTAAAGAGCGGTTTTTTCTTTGTTAATAATTGATGAAAAAATCAATAATAAAAATCAATTCCTAATCAGTAGTTTTTATACATTTAGAATACTAATATAAAGCATACATTTTAATGAAAACAGCACTAATTACAGGAGCAACATCAGGAATTGGAAAAGCAACAGCAGAATTATTTGCTAAAAATAAAATCAGATTGATACTTTGTGGAAGAAGAGGTAAAAGATTGGCACAACTCAAAGAATTTTTAAGCGATTTTACAGAAGTAACAACTTTAAAATTTGATATTTCTAAAAGAAAAGAAGTTGCTGAAGCCATACAATCATTACCAGATAATTTTAAAAAAATCGATATTCTCATCAACAATGCGGGCAATGCGCATGGTTTGTCAACAATTCAAGATGGAGATATTGATGATTGGGATGCTATGTTGGATATTAATGTAAAAGGATTATTGTATGTAACTAAGGCAATTATTCCACAAATGATTGCTCAAAATGATGGCTTTATTGTGAATATTGGTTCTACAGCAGGAAAAGAAGTTTATAAAAACGGAAATGTATATTGTGCTTCAAAATTTGCCGTAAATGCACTGAATAAATCCATGAGATTGGATTTGAATGATTATAATATTCGCGTTTCTGCAATTCATCCTGGAATGGTTGAAACCGAGTTTTCAGAAGTTCGTTTTAAAGGCGATACAGAAAGAGCAAAAAACGTTTATGCAGGTTTCAAACCTTTACAGGCAACTGATATTGCTGATATTATTCATTTTGTTATTTCAAGACCTTATCATGTAAATATTGAAGATTTAGTGGTATATCCAACTGCCCAAGCAAGTTCAGGGGTTATTAAAAAAGAAAATAATTAGTTATTGATATTATTTATTATGGCTCATTACAAATCATTTGAAAATTTACAAGTTTACAAAGAGGCTGTTCTTTTTTGTGATGAAATATGGAAAGTTATAATAAATACTTCTTTGTCTAAAGATTATAAACTTAGAGAGCAAATAAATGGTTCATCAGGTTCAATCATGGATAATATAGCTGAAGGATTTGGAAGAGGAGGAAATAAGGAGTTTATTATGGTTTTAAGTTATGCAAGGGGGCTCTTGTTGTGAAAGTAAAGCACAACTTTTGAGAGCATTTAATAGAAATCATATTTCAAAAGAACTATTTATGAAGCTAGATTTAGATGCAAATAATTTGATAGACCAATTGTCCAAATTTATCAATTATCTAAAAACTTCAGAAAAAAAAGGATCAAAATATGATTAATTAGCCCCAATAAAAAATACTAATAAATAATACTAATAAATAATACTAATAAACAATCCTCAAGTGATTAATAAACGCCTTTTAATCAAAAATCTAATTGCTCA
>JANQTK010000207.1 GCA_030731695.1 Polaribacter sp. | reverse complement strand
GACGTTTATGTCCAATTGAAACTCCTGAGGGACCAAATATTGGTTTAATTTCTTCACTTGCTGTTTTTGCAAAAGTGAATAATTTAGGTTTTATTGAGACTCCTTACAGAAAGGTTGAAAATGGTATCGTATCTAAAGATGAACCTATTTATTTAAGTGCTGAAGAAGAAGAAGGTATGAAAACTGCCCAATCTAATTTAGAATTAAATGAAGACGGAACTATTGTTTTAGATAGAGTTATTGCACGTGAAGAGGGGGATTTCCCAGTTGTTTCTCCAGAGGAAATTAATTTGATGGACGTTGCTCCTAATCAAATTGCCTCTATATCTGCATCGTTAATTCCATTTTTGGAACATGATGATGCCAATAGAGCCTTAATGGGATCTAACATGATGCGTCAAGCAGTTCCGTTATTAAGACCAGAATCTCCAATTGTTGGTACAGGTTTAGAGCGCAGAGTTGCAAAAGATTCTCGTATCTTAATCAATGCAGAAAGAGCTGGTGTTGTTGAATATGTTGATGCAAATAAAATTACTATCAAATACGATAGAACTGAACAAGAGAAATTGGTGAGTTTTGAATCTGATGAAGTTACTTATAACTTAATTAAATTTAGAAAAACGAATCAAGGAACTTCAATCAATCTAAAACCAATTGTTGAAAGAGGTGATAGAGTTTCTGAAGGTCAAGTTCTTTGTGAAGGGTATGCAACACAACAAGGAGAATTAGCTTTAGGTAGAAACATGAAAGTAGCCTTTATGCCTTGGAAAGGGTATAACTTTGAGGATGCAATTGTTATTTCTGAAAAAGTAGTTCGTGAAGATATATTTACATCTATTCATATCGATGAGTATTCTTTAGACGTAAGAGATACAAAATTAGGAGTTGAAGAACTTACTAATGATATTCCTAACGTTTCTGAAGAAGCTACCAAAGATTTAGATGAAAATGGAATGATAAGAATTGGAGCAGAAGTAAATCCTGGTGATATCTTAATTGGTAAAATTACACCTAAAGGAGAATCTGATCCAACTCCAGAAGAAAAATTATTACGTGCCATTTTTGGTGATAAAGCAGGTGATGTAAAAGATGCATCATTAAAAGCTTCTCCATCATTAAGAGGTGTAGTAATTGATAAGAAATTATTTAAGAGAGCTGTAAAAGATAAAACGAAGAGATTAAGAGATAAAGAGGCAGTTGCAACTTTAGAAGCGTCTTTTGTTTCTAAATTTGAAAGCTTAAAAGATGAATTAATCGAAAAGTTATTTACACTAATTAGTGGAAAAACTTCTCAAGGAGTATTTAATGATTTAGGAGAAGAAGTTTTACCAAAAGGTAAAAAATATACACATAAAATGTTAAACTCTGTTGATGATTATGTTCACTTAACAGGTTCTTGGACAACAGATAAAGAGTTAAATGATTTAGTAGGTGAATTAGTTCATAACTACAAAATTAAAGTAAACGATTTACAAGGTAATTTACGTCGTGAGAAATTTACAATTTCAGTTGGAGATGAATTGCCAGCAGGAATTTTAAAATTAGCTAAGATTTATATCGCTAAAAAACGTAAGTTAAAAGTAGGTGATAAAATGGCGGGTCGTCACGGTAATAAAGGTATTGTTGCTCGTATTGTTAGAGCAGAAGATATGCCTTTCTTAGAAGATGGAACTCCAGTTGATATCGTGTTAAATCCATTAGGGGTACCTTCTCGTATGAATATTGGTCAAATTTATGAAACTGTTCTAGGTTGGGCAGGTCAAAAATTAGGAACTAAATATGCAACACCAATTTTTGATGGAGCATCTTTAGATCAAATCAATGAAATTACAGATCAAGCAGGTGTACCAAGATTTGGACATACTTATTTATATGATGGTGGAACAGGAAAACGTTTCGATCAACCAGCAACTGTTGGTATCATTTATATGATTAAGTTAGGACACATGATTGAAGATAAGATGCATGCACGTTCTATTGGACCATATTCATTAATTACACAACAACCTTTAGGTGGTAAAGCACAATTTGGAGGTCAGCGTTTTGGAGAGATGGAAGTTTGGGCTCTTGAAGCATATGGTGCATCAAGTATCTTAAGAGAAATCTTAACTGTTAAGTCTGATGATGTAATGGGTAGAGCTAAAACTTACGAGGCAATCGTAAAAGGTGAAACTATGCCAGAACCAGGTTTACCAGAATCTTTTAACGTATTAATGCATGAACTAAAAGGTTTAGGTTTAGACGTTAGATTAGAAGAATAAAATTTTTTCAGTAACCAGTTTTCAGTAGTGATGAGCATTTTGCGAAACCTACTGAAAATTGTATACTGCCAACTGAATACTTATTAAAAGACATGGCAAGAAATCAAGAGAAGTACACTGTAAAAAAGTTTGACAAAATCTCAATAGGTTTATCATCACCAGAAGCTATTTTAGAAATTTCTAAAGGTGAAGTTTTAAAACCTGAAACTATAAATTACCGTACGCACAAACCAGAAAGAGATGGTTTATTTTGTGAGCGTATTTTTGGTCCTGTAAAGGATTATGAATGTGCTTGTGGAAAGTACAAAAGAATTCGTTACAAAGGTATTGTTTGTGACCGATGTGGAGTAGAAGTAACAGAAAAGAAAGTACGTAGAGATAGAGTAGGACACATTAATTTAGTAGTTCCTGTAGCTCATATTTGGTACTTTAGATCATTACCTAACAAAATGGGATACCTTTTAGGCTTACCGTCTAAAAAGTTAGATATGATTATTTACTACGAACGTTATGTAGTAATACAACCAGGTATTGCAAAAAATGTTGAAGGTGGTCCATTAAGAAAAATGGATTTCTTAACAGAAGAAGAATATTTAGATATTGCAGACGAATTACCACAAGATAACCAATATTTAGATGATACTGACCCAAACAAGTTTATCGCTAAAATGGGTGCAGAATGTTTAATAGATTTATTAGCACGTATCGATTTAGATGGGTTGTCTTTTGAATTAAGACATAAAGCAAATAAAGAAACGTCTAAACAACGTAAAACGGAAGCTTTAAAACGTTTAAATGTTGTTGAAGCATTTAGAGATTCTCAAAAAAATAGAGAGAATAAACCCGAATGGATGATTATGAAGGCGATTCCAGTAATTCCACCAGAATTACGTCCTTTAGTTCCTTTAGATGGTGGTCGTTTTGCTACTTCAGATTTAAATGATTTATATAGAAGAGTTATTATCAGAAATAATCGTTTAAAAAGATTAGTTGAGATAAAAGCACCAGAAGTTATTTTACGTAATGAAAAACGTATGTTACAAGAATCGGTAGATTCATTGTTTGACAATACGCGTAAATCATCAGCAGTAAAAACTGAATCTAACAGACCTTTAAAATCTTTATCAGATTCATTAAAAGGTAAACAAGGACGTTTCCGTCAGAATTTATTAGGAAAACGTGTAGATTATTCTGCTCGTTCTGTAATTGTTGTTGGACCAGAATTAAAGCTATCAGAATGTGGAATTCCTAAAGAGATGGCAGCAGAACTTTACAAGCCTTTTGTAATTAGAAAACTAATTGAAAGAGGAATTGTAAAAACTGTAAAATCTGCAAAGAAAATTATAGATAGAAAAGAGCCAGTTGTTTGGGATATCTTAGAGAATGTT
>JANQTK010000206.1 GCA_030731695.1 Polaribacter sp. | reverse complement strand
CATATTGCTGAAGCCATTCAATATCGCAGTTTGGATAGAGATGGTTGGTTGGGGTAAATTTTATATTTTTGGTCTAATGAAAAATAAAGTCTTTTTTATATTCTTTGCTATATTCTCTTTTCTAAATAATTTACATTCTCAAACAAAATTATTCTCAGATATTCCTGTGAATGATTTCGGAACTAATAATAGTTTAGGGGAAGCCAGTACAACAAAAAATGTTGCTGTAGATTTAAATGGTTATATATATGTTGTTTATAGTTCTGGGAGTGAAGTTAGAATAGCTAAAAGTATTGATGGAGGCAATAGTTTTTTGCCAAGCACTTTGGTTGAAAATACATTTTTTAACGTAAATCCAGAAATAAATATAAATGAAAATGGAACAATATTTATTGCTTGGACGCTTAATACTTCTATCTTTTTTACATTGAGTACAGATCAGGGAAAAACCTTTACTCCTGCAAAGCATTTAGTGCATAGTATAGCAGGTAGTATAAATATAAATTCATATAAGAATAATGTCTACATAACCAATCAACAAGCTGAAAAATTATTAGTAAATTCTAATTATGGAATAGGAGATTTTAATATTATAGATACAGGAGAGATTGTTGAAAATTCTGAAATTTTAATTGATAAAAATGGAATACTATATATTCCTATTGATAAGACTGAAATATCGTTTTTTGAAAGTACAAATAATGGGAAAACTTTGATAAAAAGAACAATTAATCCACAAAGAGAAATTTTCTTTTCTAGTTATGCCATAAGTCAAGGTTCTCAAGGTACTTTTATTTTTGTAGGTGGTGGCAACTTAAACAATTCAACTAATGAAGTTGTAAGTATGAAAGGGTATAAAATTAATGTTAAAACAGGTGAGTCTGAAACCATAACTTTGGGAAAAAACTCCATTTCACCGCTAGGCAGAATTTTATATACTGATAGGGAGGAAACTGTAATTGATGGGTATAGATCTGATAATGGATATTTGATGATGAATGTTAGTACAAATCAAGGTATTACATTTGAAGAACCGATAACAATTGCTGAAGGTGAATCTCATAGTATTACCAAAAGTCAAATAAATGGAAACATAATTGTTGCGTATGAAAAAAATGGTAAGATTTTTTTATCAGTTTATGGAACAAATAATATTAATATTACAAACAATAACAACTGTTCAAACTTTTCTAATAATTTAAGCCTTACCAATCAATCAGAAATTAAGTCTGTTGTTTGGAATTTTGATGACCCTAATTCTGGAGTAAACAATACATCAACCAATATCGATGTAAATCATCAATTTACAAGTGCAGGAGTTTATAATATAACAGCAGAAGTTGTTCATATTGATAATACAACTTACACAATTACTAAACAAGTTGAGATTTTTGAATCTCCAATTATCAATGAAAATGTAAGTCTAAAACAATGTGATAATAGTGATATAAATGGTTTTAGCTTTTTCAACCTAAATGAGGTTAAAGAAAAAATAGTTACAAATACCGAAAATTATACCATTAGTTTTTTTGAAGAAAAAACGCAAGCAGAAAATAATGAAAATCCAATTGTAAATATTACAAATTATGAAAATCAAACAGTAAGTACAGATACAATTTGGGCAAGAGTAGAAAACACCAATGGATGTTATGAAATTAGTGAAGTTAATCTGCTCGTTTCTACCACACAAATCCCATTAAATTTCTCTAAGTCCTTTTATCAATGTGATGATGGCGCCAATATATCAGATGGTATTGCCACTTTTGATTTTAGCTCTGTAACCAATGACATCATCAATATTTTTCCTGTAAATCAACAACTTGATATCAATTATTATAGAAATGAAGCAGACGCTTTATCAGAAGAAAATGCCATTTCAAATATTAGTAATTATCAAAATATTGGTTACCCAAATCAACAAACAATTTATGTTAGAGTAGATAGTAAAGTAGATAATTCGTGTCTTGGTTTGGGTGCTCATATTTCTTTATTTGTGGAAAAAGTACCTGTTGCGATTCCTGTAAGTATCAATCCAGAATGTGATAATGACAGAGATGGTTTTTTTGCATTTGACACCACTAGTATTCAAAACACCATTATAGGTTCGCAAACAAATGTTTCCGTTCGTTATTTTGATGAAAATGGTGTTGAATTATCAAGTCCTTTACCAAATCCTTTTATTACAAAATCGCAAAAAATTACTGCCAGAATTGAGAATACAACTTCTAATGATTTAGATGGAAAATGTTTTGATGAAACCATTCTTGATTTCATTGTAAACACTGTTCCAATTGCCAATCCAATTGCCCCACAAACAGCTTGTGATGATGATTTTGATGGAATTGTTGCTTTTAACACCTCCAATATTCAAAGCACAATTATTGGAAATCAAACTGGTTTAATTATAAAATATTTTGATGAAAACAACAATCCACTTTCAAGTCCATTACCAAATCCTTTTGTCACAGCTTCACAATCAATCAGAGTTCGTATAGAAAATCCTAGTTACGATGTTTGTTATGAAGAAACCACCATAGATTTTACTGTGTACGAAAAACCTTTTGTGGATATCATTTCAGAAGACATTATTTGTATAACAAACAACGCTCAATTAGAACTAAAAGTTGAAAACCCCACCCCAAATTACACCTACACTTGGAAAGATGAAAACGATGCTATTATCGGTAATTCAGCATCTGTATATGTTTCTAAAGGAGGAATTTACAAAGTTTTTGCAACATCAGCATTTGGTTGCAATTCAGACGAAGAAGAAATTCTTATTAAAGAATCTTCAATCTCTAGCATTAACATCAATGATATTGAAGTTCAGGATGACTCAGAAAATAATTTTATTAAAATAAATACCACAAATTTAGGTTTAGGAAACTATGAATTTAGACTTCTTGATGCAAATTTTAATGTGTTGTTTGATTATCAAGATGAACCTCTTTTCGACAATTTAGATGGTGGAGTTTACAACCTAGAAATTAATGACAAAAATGCTTGTGGAGCTATTCCTTTTGAAATAGCCTTGATTAGTTTTCCTACATTTTTCACACCAAATGGTGATGGAGTTAATGATTTTTGGCAAATAAAAGGAATTGACAAAAGCTACTATAAAAGTGGAATTATTAGTATTTTTAACAGATTTGGAAAACAAATATCTAGCTTTTCTATAAATGATATTGGTTGGGATGGAACTTATAATGGAAGTCAAATGATTGCAAATGATTATTGGTTTCGAGTTGTTTTAATAAAGCAAAATGACGAAGTCAAAACAAGGACTGGGAATTTTAGTTTGATTAGAAAATAAATCTGTATTATTTCTGTATCAATCCTGAGCACATTGCAGAAGCAATTCAATATAGAAGTTTGGATAGAGATGGATGGTTGGGGTAAAGTTTAATTTCTTAATTTCATTTTTATCGACAATTATTACTTTTTGATACATTTCAAACAATAAAATCGTAATTTTATTATATTATTTTTACAATATATCCATTTTTGATATCTATTTTTTATATTTTATATACTAAAATTTATCAAATGTTGTGTATTTTAGACTAAATTTCTTAAACATCTTTGATTTATGAACTCAACAAACTTTTCAAGACGTGATTGGCTAAAAAAAAGCACCCTTACTTTAGGAG
>JANQTK010000205.1:9698-15447 GCA_030731695.1 Polaribacter sp. | reverse complement strand
TTTTAATGTCATTGTTCATTGTATGTTTTCAGTTCTGTAAAATGGCACATAACTCGCGCTAACGCGAGTGTCTAGCTCGTGGTTTTGTATTAAATGGTATTTAATTTCTTTGTGAGTAGGAGCTTGACGCTCGCACTAGCTGTGGAAAGAACAAGCACGATTTTTAGCGGTAGTTTTTCTTAAGTAATTATTTATTTCTTTCTCTTTTGTGCAGGTAGAATCCTATGCATGTCAATGAAATAACTATCAAAGAAGTAGGTATCCAGATAAAATCTGCCCACAACCAGCGAACTCCTTCTTCATTACCCTTAAATGGTACACAAAGGATTAATAGAAACATTGCTAAGTACAATAAATTGTTTTTCATAATATGTTTATTTTTAAGTGAAATTTATGTTACGCAAAAATCCCAATTATTATCAACTTGAACAAATAATTTGGGGTTGATAAAAGGTTGATATTGAGGGTTGAAAAAGGTTGATATTCTAATAAAAGCGAAGTTTCATTATTTTAACTTGGACTTTAATTCGCTTCTACTTTTGATATTCAGTTTTCCATAAATTTGATTAATGTGAGTCTTCAGTGTGCTTTGTTCGATAAATAGCTCTTTCATTATTTCTTTATTGGTTTTTCCTGAAATAATCAAGTCATATACTTCTCTTTGTCTCTCCGTTAATTCACTAAGAAGCGCATCAATTCTTTCACCTTTAATGTTGGATTCTTTTATTTGAGCTGAAAGATTTGAAATTTTCTTTTTATTTATATGAAAATAGACAGCAACTAAGAATAAGCTTATTGTTATCAATAAAGTTATAATTACTGGATAATCATTTAGGACTAATTTAACCTCTCCATCACTCCCCTTTATTGAAATTGCTATAGATGATAATATAAGGGCTGCTACAAGAAGATACTTATGATATTTAGATAGTGTGCTTTCCATTTTTTTACTCACGCTAACGCGAGCGTCTCGCTCGTGGTTTTGTTTGGTAAATGTATTAAATAGTTTTTATTTTTTTTTGTGGGTACGAGCGTGATGCTCGCACTCAATGTCATTAAGTTAGGGAGTTATTTGTATTTTTTGACTAATACATAAAATCACAAAATGTAAACAAACAATGAGATTCCTCCTGCGTCGGAATGACAAAACAGTGTGCGTTTTTCGTTAACTTAATGACATTGCGCTCGCACTAGCAGTGGAGCAAAGAGCATTTGTTTTACTACAATTTCGTCTATTTTTTATATACATTGTTCTCTATCGTTTCTTTTTATTTCAAATTTTAACCAAAGAATATTTCATACAAATATCTCCCGGGAAAAAAAGTAAAACCGCCAGCAATCAAAATTGCTCCAAAATATAGTAAAATCATTTTCCTTTTATGAGATTTTACGTTTCCTTTTTTTATTGCCAAGTAAGCAGTTGGAACTGTATAAATTGTTAAAAAACTAAAGCTATGAATCCACCCAAAGTGATTCAAAATTCTTGGACCTACTTGTGCTGGCATAAAAAGAGTAATGACTGCCGTTATTAGCATTAAGATCATATAAATTCTCCCAAATTGTCTATGAAACCTAGTCCCCTTTTTAATCAATAATAATATTGTCCCAATGATAAAGCAAGGAATTACTGTTACAAGATGAATATACATTAAGTCGTTATAATCCATTTTCTGTTTTTATTTTTTCCATTTAATTTTTACAGCTGATATTATTTCAAGTTCTAACCTGTTTTTGGCTAATTTTTCAAATCCGTTTTTCAAATAAAAATCCAAAGGCGATTTATAAAGTTCTCCATTTTTTTTGTTATGGTTGTTTTTGTCAATTACCCAACCATTTAATTCCGATTTTTTTTCTTTTGCAAGGTTAAGAATTTTTGTTCCAAATCCTTTTCCGTGATAATTTGAATTTAAAATTATTGCAAACCATTTTTCATTTTCACGAATAAAGTCAAAATACCAACCTTCAATTTTTTGATTTTCATTTATCATTAAAATATGAGATTGTCCAGCTAAATTTTCGAGATATTTTTCAAATTCCGAAAGCGTTTTATAATTCAGTTTTACAGGATATTCATTATTCCACAAATTAAGAATTTCTTTTTTCTGCGTTTTCGATAGTTTTGTCAGTTTAATAAATTCCACCTTGCATATTTTTTTAATTGGCTACAACGTGTTTGTACAAAGTTAGTTGCGTTGTTTAAGCATTAAATTTAGTAAATAATTACTGAATGGAAAATCCGCGAGGCTTTTCCAAAGTAGGCTAGAAGTTAGCAATTGAATATACATGTCTTTGTTGGCTACAGTAAATTTATTCAGACTTTTTTGTGTCAATAAATTCATAGTTTTTGTTTACGACTTCAATGGACATTTTTTTTGCTCTAAACTTAATTTGTTTTCTACCCATAATTTCATACTGGTAAATATCTGTTCCTCCAGAAACATCATGAAACTCGTGAAATAAACCATTTTCAATCCACCAATTTCCGTTTTCTATAGCTTCAATAATTTCACCATTAAGTTTAGCTTTAACTTCAAGAGAAAAAATTCCGTTTATATTTCTTGTCATTTTCCATTCTGATGACATGCCCTCAACAATATTTCCTGATTCATTACCAGTCCATACTCCAACTAACCTTTTATCTATAAGTTTTCCATTTTGGATTTTTACAAAATGTCTTTTTGTTCCACATGAAGTTAGTGTTACAATTAAAATACTTACTATTCCGAAAATTAATTTTCTTTTCATTTTTTTAGTTTTTATTAGGGTTTGTTGATTGTTGTAGCCAAGTAGTTTATAAACGCAAGTTTAAAAAACTTTTCTCAATCAACAAAACAATTACCACCTATTTATCAAATAGTTAGTAACAGTTTGTAAAAAATTGTTCATAAAAAATAACCTAATTTTTTCGCCAAAAGAACGGCGTAAACAAAATCAATACCGTGAAAAGCTCTAACCGACCAATGAGCATTAAAAAAGAACAAAACAATTTGGCAGCATCCGTTAAATGGTTAAAATTTGCTACTGGGTTTACTGACCCCACTGCAGGACCAATGTTGCCTAAAGAAGAGGCTGCTGCGCCTAATGCTGAGAAAAAGTCCATCCCAAAAAGGGTTAAAATCACAGATGCCAAAATAAATATCAACATGTAAATGATGAAAAACGATAAAATATTGAATACAATTTGTTGGTTTACCGATTTTCCGTCATAACGAACAGGAATAATGGCACTGGGATGCAAGGCTTTTTTAAATTCTAAAAAGCTGTTTTTTAGCATGATAATGTGTCTTACTATTTTTACACCCCCACTTGTTGAGCCTGCTGAGCCTCCTGTAAAAAACAAGGCAAAGAAAATTCCGGTGGCAAAAAGGTTCCAAGTGGTATAATCTGCAGAGACAAATCCTGTTGTGGTAACTACAGAAGTAACCATGAATAATGAATGCCTGATGGCATATTCTAATTCGCCAAATACTTTGGGATGTGCTATGGAAGATAGTAAAGTAGGGTCTTGAAAGTGATGCACAATCACCGTAACAATTGCCGAAACTCCGATAATTCCGAATAAATAATATTTAAACTCTTCACTCTGAAACACTTTTTGAATTTTTCCTTTCAATGCAAAGTAGGTCAATACAAAATTGGTTCCTGCAACCATCATAAAAAAGATGATGATGTATTGCACATAAGGCAAGTGATTGTAAAAGGCAACACTATTGTTTTTGGTTGAAAATCCTCCTGTACTTACTGTAGCCATTGCATGATTGATGGCATCAAACCAGGTCATTCCAGCAGCTTTTAACAAGAAAAATTCAGTGAATGTTAGCAATACATAAATCAAATACAAACGTTTTGCAGTATCTGTAATTCGTGGATGTAATTTATCAGCAGATGGTCCAGGAGCTTCTGCCATAAAAAGCTGCATTCCTCCAATACCTAACAAAGGTAAAATGGCAATGGTTAAAACGATAATTCCCATTCCACCAATCCAATGAGTGGCAGAGCGCCAAAACAAAATGCCTTTTGGCATGGATTCAATATCGGTTAAAATAGAAGAGCCAGTGGTTGAGTATCCAGAAATTGTCTCGAAAAGTGCGTTGGTTGCATTTGGAATTGCGCCTGATAATAAATACGGCAACATCCCTGTAAATGTGAGTGTTAACCATCCTAAAGTTACAATTAAGTAGCCTTCTTTTTTTTGAATATTGGTGTTGTTGGGTTTGTTAAAATAATACAATAACGCCCCAATAAGTACCGTAATAATGCCCGCATTTAAAATTCCCCAAGCTGCTTTTTCTTCATTAAAAAAGCTGAATGGAAAAGAAATAAACATAAAAAACCCGTTTAAAATGGCAGTAATGCCTAAAAAACGATAAATGATTTTTACATTGAGCGATGCCATTATGCTATTTAAATAAATTTTCTACAGTTTCAATAGCTTCAGGCAAACTAAATACAATTACTTTATCACCAGCAACGATTTGCATACTTCCAGTACACATTAATGCTTTTCCATCTCTAATAATTCCTCCAAAAACGGCTTCACGTGGAATTCGTAATTCTTTGATAGGTTTTTTGGTGACTTTGGTATTTTCACGAACTTCAAATTCAAAAACTTCAGCATCGATATTGTGCAAATTTGCCATTTCTAAAATTTCACCTTTACGGATGTGTTTAAAAATATTACTTGCTGCAATCAGTTTTTTATTAATCAAAGACTGTATACCAATGGTTTGAGAAATGTCAATATAATCCATGTTTTCAACCAAGGCAATTGTCTTTTTTACGCCTTTTGATTTTGCTACCAAACACGACATGATATTGGTTTCCGAATTTCCAGTAACCGCAATAAAAGCGTCTGTTTCGCGGATATTTTCTTCTTCTAACAATTCTAAATTTCGTCCATCTCCATTGATGACTAAAGTATCAGATAATTCCTCTGCAAGTGCTTCTGCTTTTTCTTTGTTTTTTTCAATGAGTTTTACATTGAATTTTTCTTTTCCTAAGTTTCGTGCAGTTTTTTCGCCAATACTACTTCCGCCTAAAATCATGACATTTTTAATGTGAAATTGCTCTTTTCCAATGATAGGGTACAGGTCTTTCATACTATAATTAGGTACAGAAAAATATACTTGGTCATGCAATTCAAAAGTAGTATCACCCCTTGGAATAATGGTTTGAGAAACGTTTTCTCTTTTAATAGCAATGGCAATATAATCTACGGATGAAAAACGTTGTCTGGCTTCTTTAACAGTTAAATCAACTAACGGAGATTTGTAAGTTAAGGTAGCTCCTAAAACATTAAAAACGCCACTTTCAAAAGCTACAGTATCATTGAATGAAGCCTGATTTAGCAACATTTTTATTTCATTTGCAGCCAATTCTTGAGGCGAAATCATAAAATCTACCCCCAGTTTATTAAAATCAACTTCACATTCGCATAAAAACTCAGGATTGTCAATACGGGCAATTGTTTTTTTTGCGCCCAGCGCTTTTCCAATTACGGAAATCGTAAAATTGGTGTTTTGACTTTCGGTAACTGCAATCAATAAATCAGCAGAATGTACGCCAATTTCTTTCAATAATTTGATAGAAGTAGCATCGCCTTTTTTAGTGATAACATCCAAATGATTGTTGATGTAGTTTAAACGCTCACCATCAAAATCTATAATATACGTGTCTTGAGACTCGTAAGAAAGCAGTTTCGCTAAGTGAAAACCAACGTCTCCAGCACCTGCAATGATAATTTTCATTT
>JANQTK010000205.1:0-9598 GCA_030731695.1 Polaribacter sp. | reverse complement strand
CAAGAATCAGCAGTGGCATTATCACAAAGAATGTTGCAATCTGTGGAAGGCAATATCAACGAACTCGCAAAGTTATCCATCGAAAAATTGATGACTTTTAAAGGAATTGGAGAAGCAAAAGCCATAAATATTATTGCAGCATTAGAATTAGGCAAAAGAAGACAGCTAGAAAACCTGCTCGAAAAACCAAAAATAGGAGGAAGCAAAGAAGTTTTTAATTTAATGCAACCTGTTATCGGCGATTTATCTCATGAAGAATTCTGGGTGCTTTTTTTAAATAATTCCAATAAAGTGTTGGCAAAACACCAAGTCAGTAAAGGCGGAATGACAGCAACAGTGGTGGATATCAGATTGCTTTTTAAACAAGCGTTAGAATTGTTTTCAGTTGCCATTATTGTGTGTCATAATCATCCTTCAGGAAAATTAAAACCTAGTGAAGCAGATATACAGTTAACACAAAAAATAAAAAATGCAGGAAATACCTTAGATATAAAATTACTGGATCATTTGATAATAACCGAAAAAGCGTATTTTAGCTTTGCAGATGAAGGAGTTTTATAATGTATCATTGTAGCAATTTAAAAATGTACCAATTTGGTTCTTAACTAAAAACTTAACACTCAAAATTCAAAACTCATTTTGATTCTAATTTACACCCATAAAATCACACCAAGAGTTCGTTATATTTTCAGGCATATTTTGTCGAGAATATTACTGATTCCTGTAAGTTTTACTTCAAAAATTGAGGAATTTGTTGCACATGATGGTCCTAAAATTTCGTACACCAAAATGCCTTTGGGAAACGAATTTTTCATTAAAAGTAACGACCTGCTTTTTGAGCAAGGTGTAAATGATTTAGAAATTAGCATGCAAAAGTGGGATGATATTCCTTGTTTTTTTGCGACCAATGCAAGGTCAACAATTCCTTTTGACATTTTTGCGGCCAGTTTTTATTTGATTTCTCGTTATGAAGAGTATTTACCACATGTAAAAGACATTCATGGACGTTATACAGCCACACAAAGTTTGGCTTTTAAATATCGATTCTTAGAAAAACCGGTGGTAGATATTTGGGCTTTTAAGCTGTTGAAAATTTTACAAGAAAAATTTCCTAATTATACGTTCAAAAAACGAGCGTATAAATTTATTTCAACCATCGATGTTGACAATGCATTTGCATACAAACACAAAAGTTTTATTAGAAGTGTTGGCGGATTTTTCAAAGACCTTATTCATTTAAAATTAGTGGAGGTTTGGTCGCGTTTAATTGTTTTACTTAACTTTAAAAATGATCCATTTGATACTTTTCCGAAGTTGTTGCGCCTTAAAAAAGAGATGAATGTAAACACTATTTTTTTCTTTTTAATTGGTAATTATACTTCTTTTGACACCAATGTTTCTGCCTCAAAGAAAAAGTTTAGATTACTCATCAAAGATATTGTTGATTATGCTTCAGTTGGTTTGCATCCTTCTTATTTTTCCACACAAGATGCAGTAATGATTAAAAAAGAAAAAGAACGATTGGAAAACATCACAAACATGCCTGTTTTAAGAACAAGACAGCATTATTTGCGATTTAATTTACCAGAAACCTATCAAATTTTGATTGATTTAGAAATCGAAGAAGATTATTCAATGGGGTACGCAAGTCATGTTGGTTTTCGCGCAAGTACGTGTACACCTTTTTATTTTTACGATTTAGATTTTGAAATTCAAACACCGTTAAAAATATTTCCTTTTGCGCTGATGGACACTACGTTGAATGATTATATGAAGTTAACACCCAAACAATCTTTAGGGAAAATTAAAGAATTAAAAGACGAAGTAAAAGCAGTAAATGGCACTTTTATAACCCTTTTTCACAACGAAAGTTTGAGTGATTATTTGCGCTGGAAAGGTTGGAAACGTTTGTATGATTCCATGCTAAAAATCGCCACTTCGTAATATGATTTCGTATATTAAAAGAGCAGCCTTAGATGTTGAAAAATACGATTCGTGTATTGAAAATTCAGCACAATCAAGAATTTATGCGTTTTCTTGGTATTTGGATATAGTTGCGGATAATTGGGATGTGTTGGTTTTGAATGATTACGAAGCTGTAATGCCCATTCCTTGGAAACAAAAATTCGGATTGAAATATGTTACACAACCTTATTTTTGTCAGCAATTGGGAATTTTTTCAAAGGAAGAAATTTCAGAAGAAATTCAGAGGCAATTTATTAGAAAAATTCCTTTGAAATTTTTGAAAATAAATTATAATTTAAATGCAAATTCTTACGGAAATAAATATACCTCAGATAAAAAAAACTATTGTCTGAGTTTAAACGAAGACTATGAAAATAGCTACAAAAAATTTTCAAAAACACGAAAACAAAGAGTACAGTTAGGAATAAAAAAAAAGCTACTCATTAAAAACACCTCTATTCATGAATTGTTAGAAATTCAAAAAACATTTTATTCTTATGAGGGCTTTTCTTCGGAAACAATTTTAAAACTATCTCATTTTTTAGTGAAATCGAAAAAGGGAAAATTTTTAGGAGTTTATGAAGAAAACAAATTACTAGGGGGAGGGTTGTTTATTCATTCATCAAAAAGAATTGTGTATTTATATTCTTCTTTTACTCACGAAGGAAGAAAGCTTCAAGCTGCAAGCTTTTTAATACATTATGTTATTAAAGAGCATCAAAAAACAAATATACTTTTTGATTTTGAAGGAGGTAACATCAATACTATCGAAGCTTTTTTTAAAAGTTTTGGTGCAGTTCAAGAAATATTCAGAAATTACAATCAAAACATTCTACAAAGGTTTTTTTAACAGCATTTTTTTATACAAAAACCAAAACCAAACCCAAGAAATAATACCTGTAAGCCACATCAAAACGGCAGTTGTAATTGCAGCACCTTTTATGCCATATATAGGAATTAAATAATAATTTGAAATCACATTCATAATCAAAGCAATGCCTGCAATGTAATAATTAATATGTGCTTTACCAATTGAAGATAACAAGTTACCATACAAACCTCTAAAAATGTAAATGCCTACAATACCAACTAAAAGAATTAAAAAAGTATCTTTAAATTGTATAAAGTTAGCATCTAAAATACTTAGTATTTCTTTAGCAAAAAAGTACCCAAATAAAATTAAAAAACAACTTATTAACGAAAAAAAAGACATGTAACTTTTCATGTAATTCACAATATATTTTTTGTCGTAAATTTTTTCGGTAAAGGCTACAAAATCAGTTGCAATAAACACAATAGGTAAAAAAAGTAGGCTGAAGGGAATCAATGAGATATACCTATAATTTGTAACCATAATTGTATCCTCTAATATATACCCAATCAATAGTATATCAATAACAAAAAGTAACTGTGTTAAAACGTTGGATAAACTAGCAAAAAAACCATATTTCCAAAATTCAAAATTGGCAATGTAAGGGATTGTTTTTTTTGAAAAAGTGATGTTTAGTTTTTTTATAAATAACAATGATGTTGCTAATGGAGTTATTAAAAGTGCAATAGCATACCCCATTTCTTGAAAAAAATAACTTAAAATACACACACTTGCTAATAGAATAATGCTATGTACAAACTCAGTATAAGCAAAAGATTTATTATTGTGTTGTAATCTAAATTGAGCTCTAATTATCTCAAAAATAAATGAAGGTAAAATTAAAAATGATAATAAAATAACATACAACTGAGTCGCTTCAAATTTAAAATTGATAAAAAAGCTACTTAAAATGATCAATGCAATTAACACTAATGAAGCTATAACACCTTTGTGAAAAACATACAAAAACAAACTATTTTTTTCCTCTTTAGAGTTTAATAAAGCACCATATCTAATTAAACTTTGGTGCAATCCAAAACCACTAATTGGAATTAAAAAAAGGATAATGTTATAGGCAAAAAGTACTACACCCAGTTCATCATCAGAAATTAATTTTAAAGCTACCCATGATGCAATAAATGAAAAAATTCTAGCAAAAACACTAGCTGTAAAAACGTAGCTACCTGATCTGTTTAAAAAATTTACAAGATAATTTTTTAGTAAATTCATTTTTTATCTATAAAATTTTGCAACCATAATTCAGTAGAAACTAATTGCCAAATTTTAGTTTCATTTTTTGATTTTAAGATGGTATTTATTGCAATATTATTAAACATCTTTCTGTTTTTTAATTGTTGAATGGTGTCAAAAACAAACTCTTTTAAATCATTTTCGACCCAGCTTTTTAAAGGAAGTGTCAATCCTTTTTTTGACATTTGAAGGGTGTTTTTTGTGATATATTTTTTAGCAATTTCTTTTAATATATACTTTTGGGTATTATTTTTAATTTTGAATTTGGTAGGAATTTTAAAAGCATTTTCAATAAAAGTATGATCTAAAAAAGGAAAACGGCCTTCAATACCGTAAGCCATTGTTGTCGCATCAAGTGCTCGCATTTGATGATTGCTGATGTATGATTTTAAATTAAAATAACTAATAGCTTCAAAAGTATCTGTAAATGTAGCGTTATTGGTATATAATTGATCAATGGTTGAAGTTGTTGAAAATGAATTATTTATAAACAATTCATTTATTTCATAATCAAAAAAAGAAGTGTAATAATGAGAATAATATTCGCCAATTGTTTTGCAATTGGCAATTAGTTTTCCCTTCACTATTTTTTTATGAATATCTGGCAAAAGGTTTACAAGTTTTTGGTTGTTTTTTAATTGTTCCCACAATGAAATTTTTTTAAAAACATCATAACCACCAAAAAGTTCATCACCTCCAAGACCACTTAAAACCACAGTTGTTTTATTTTCTGAAGCCATTTTTGCCAACATCAAGTTTGCAGGAATATGAAAATATGGCTCTTCATACGCCATAACTCCTTGGTTTAAATTGGTAAAGCTATCAGTTACATTTGCATACTTTATAATGTGATTTAAATGGTGTTTTTCGGCAGTTTCTTTGGCTTGACTTACTTCATCTAAATATGTAAACTCTTTAAAACCAAGAGTTAAGGTTTTTATATTTGGATTTGTTTTAGAGGCCAACACTGCAATTAATGAAGAGTCAATTCCACCACTTAAAAAAGCCCCAACTTCAACATCTGCAGTTAAACAATAGGTAACAGCTTTATACAAACTTTCTTCAATTAATTGAATACTTTGTTTTTCTGTTAGAGAAAAATCTTGAATTTGAGTTGGAATTTCCCAATATCTTTTTTTAGTGAAACCACCGTTTTTTAAATTTATAGATAGATAATGTGCAGGCTCTAAAGCAATAATATCTTGAAAAACGGTATTGGGTCTTTGTGCTGTTGTAAACCTGAAATTTTGCCATAAACCTTCCCAATTAATTTCTGGAGTATATAAATTAGATTTAATGATTGATTGCACACTGCTTCCAAAAACAAAATGAGTGTTATTTTTATAAAAATAAAGTGGTTTAATTCCCATTCTATCTCTTGCAATAAAAACCGTGTTGTCAATTGAATTTAAAATGGCAAAGGCAAACATTCCATTAAATTTCTCGAGTGCTTTTGCGCCCCATTCTTTGTAGGAATTTAAAATTACTTCGGTATCAGAATTCGAAAAAAATGAATGACCTAATTTTTTTAATTCTTCTTTTATTTCTAGATAGTTATATAGTTCTCCATTAAAAATAATCGAAAATTTTCCAGTTACGTCTGTTAAAGGTTGATGACTATTACTAGATAAGTCAATAATTTTAAGTTGTCTAAATCCAAATCCGACATTAAAATTTTGGTTATCAGTAGTTTTTATATGTGAAGTGATTTTATCTCTAGAATCATCTCCAAAATAATGTAACATATTTTTAGAAAACAATAAATAACCCTCATCATCTGGTCCACGATGTTTTAAACTCTTAGTCATGGCTATTAATGACGCTGAATTTTTTTCGTTTTCTTTAAAATTAATGATACCTGCAATTCCGCACATAAATTAAAACTTTAAACTTTTGTAATATAAACTTGAAAACTTTTTACAAATAATAGGATTGCTAAAATTCGTATTTATGAACGAGTACATTTCTTTTTTTGATGCTATTTCTTTTTTGTTTTGATGAAAAAGTTTGATTTCTTCTAGCAGTTTTTCCTCATTTTTAGCATCTATCAAAACGCCAAAATTGGATGGAAAATACTCTTTTATACCCCCAACATTTGTTGAAATTACAGGAATTCCACAGGCAAAAGACTCTAAAATAACACAAGGTAAATTTTCGTAATTACTAAATAAGACTAGTATATTTGACTTTTGTAAATGTTTTACAAGTAAATGATGCGGCAAATGATCAATAAATTCAATGCTTTCTAACCCTATTATTTCTTTTATAGAATTGTATTTACTTGCATTTTCTCCAATCATTTGAACACGAATAGGAATTTTTTGATCATGAAGTTTTGCAACTACATTTAAAATTCCTGAGATATTTTTTTGATCATCATTCATATTGGAAATATGTACAATAGTAAAAATAGAATTTTTGTTTTCAATAGGAAAAAAAACAGCGGTATTTACTACATTTTCAACAATTGTATAGTTGGCATTTAAGCCAAATTGTAAAAGAGAGTTTTGTAAATCGATACTAACAGGGCAAACAAAAGAAGCATTTTTAGCAATAATTTTTGATGCAGTTTTATGAAAAAAACCAATATTTTTTGAAAAAGGATAAGCGTAATCTGTCCAATGTTCAGAGATAATAAAAGGTATTTTTTTAAACCATTTTAAATATAAACTTAAAATACCAAATGGAAATATTTCATTTAAATGAACAACATCAATATTTTTTGTTTTTTTTAAAACTATAGTAAAAGCTCTTATAAATAAAAATATTTTTGAAATAGGATTTTTTGTAGCTTTTACATAAGCAATATGTGTAGGTATGCCATTTATTTTTTCTTCTGTGATTTCAATTTTATTTTTTAAAAAAGGATCTGTAATAATATGAATTACTGTAACTGAATGTTTTAAAAAAACAGCTTCAGCATGCCTTTGAATAAAGTCGCCATTTGTTGGTAAAATTCGTGAAGGATACCATCCACAAAGAAAAAGAATGTGCAGTTTTTTGTTCAAAAGTTTCACTATTAATTCACACAAATATAACTGTATTCTGTGGTTTTGTTTTTATTTTTGATGCATGAAAATACAACATGTTTTTTTTGATTTGGATCATACCTTATGGGATTTTGAAAAAAATTCTGATTTGACCTTTCATAAAGTATTTGACAAACAACAAGTACAGGTTAATTTACAAGATTTTTTAACGGTTTATAAACCGTTGAATAGAGAATTTTGGAAATTGTATCGCGAAGAAAAAATAAGCAAAGAAGCACTAAGATATCAACGTTTAAAAAAAGCGTTTGACGCTGTAAACTACACAATTACAGATGCTTTAATTGATACAATTGCAATAGAATACATTGATTTTTTACCACATTTCAACCATCTTTTTGATCATACTTTTGAAGTGTTGGACTATTTAAAACCAAAATACCAATTGCATATCATCACCAATGGTTTTGAGGAAATTCAAACTAAAAAAATGCAATCTTCTAATATTCACCATTATTTTGATAAAATAATCACGTCAGAATCTGTGGGAGTTAAAAAGCCAAATCCGAAAGTTTTTCAGCATGCCATGGAAATAACAAATGCAAGAAAAGACAATTCCATCATGATTGGCGATAGTGTAGAAGCGGATATAGAAGGTGCATTGCAAGTTGGTATGAAAGCGATTCATTGTAATTTTGAGGGAGAACAAATTGTTCCAAAAAATTTTAAAAGCATTACTTCTTTGTTGGAAATAAAGCAATATCTATAAGCAGTCAACGTTTTCATTACAAATATAGTTTCTTATGAAATCCTCCACTAAATTTGCATTCATTGCAAGCTTTTTTTTATTTATTTCTTGTGCAGAATCTTTGGATTTTAATCAGATAGATGATTATGTGAACAAACCTATTTTTACTGCAGCATTAACCTATTTTACAGTAGTTCCTGCTGATTTTTTTGATTCTACAGGGACAATACAACAAAATAGTATTTCAGAAACTACCAATTTTGATGCTCTTAATTCTCGATTTGTGAAAGAAAATTTGGTGAAACTTGATTTAGACGTTGCAATTAAAAATGAATTCAATAGACAAGTTACTATTCGAGTGGAGTTTTTAAATAATAATAATGTAACTGTTTATGCATTTACACCTATCATCATACAAAGAAATACACTGAATTTTAAATATTTAGAAGAAATTGAAATTGCTTCAAATTCAGCAATTCTCAATACAATAAAAGTAAAAATCACTGCTGAACTAGAAAATACAGGAATTCAATTAAACTTAAATGATCCAAGTGAATTTGAATTCAAATCGTCCGTTACAATGTACTTTGAATCTAGTTTATAAGCAATGAAAAATCTTTTATTTGTTGTTGTTTTGTTTGCAACAACCATTTTTTCTCAAAACAAACAAGTTTTGTATGATTTTGGTGAATTACCACAATCATTATTGCTCAATCCTGCTTTGGAGAATAATCATAAACTTCATGTAGGAATTCCATTAGTATCTGGTTTTTCAACTCAAATTGGTTCATCAGGAGTGGTTTTGACAGATTTATTTGCTGTTGACAACCAAAATATCAATGATAAAATTTCTCAGGCTCTAAACTCTTTGACATCAAATGATTTTATGATAATCAATACGCAAGTTGAATTGTTGAATATTGGGTATCGTTTGAATGAAAAAACGTATGTAAATGGAGGTTTTTATCAAGAAATTGATGCAATTGGATATTTCCCCAAAGATTTATTCATACTCTTTTCTGAGGGTAATGATGCCTTTCTCAACAGAAGTTTTAGTGCCTCACAAATTGGGTATAAATTAGATGTTTTAGGTGTTTTACATGCTGGAATTACCAGAAAGATTGATGATAAATTAACAATAGGAGGAAGATTTAAAATTTATTCATCAGCATTGAATTTAGAGTCATTTAACAACACAGGAACGTTTACTACTGTTCAAGGATCCAATAATTTATTCACACATTATATCAGTAATGTAAGAATGGAACAAAGATCTGCTGGTTTTATTGATATTAATGATGAAATTTTTGATGAACCAAATGATTATTTAAAACGTACTTTTTTAAGTGGAAATTTAGGTATTGGATTTGATGTAGGAGTTACTTATCACATTAATAAACAATTACAATTTTCAGCAAGCCTTATAGATTTAGGGTTTATCAATCATAAAAAAAATGTCAAAAATTATAAAGAGGAGGGAAGTTTTGTTTACGAGGGATTTGAATATGAATTTGATCCTAATACGAATCGTGATTTTTGGAGAGAAATCAATGATCGTTTTAAAGAAGAATTACCGACTGTAGAAAATGAAGATTCTTATATATCTTGGAGACCAACCAAAATAAATATGGCTTTAAAATATAGTTTTGGAGAGAAAAGAAGTGTAGTTTGTTATGATAATAGCTATCAAGATTTTTATACGGATGCTGTTGGTGCACAACTTTTTTCTGTTTTTAGGCCCTTAACTACAAATTTGGCTTTGACGGCTTTTTATCA
>JANQTK010000204.1 GCA_030731695.1 Polaribacter sp. | reverse complement strand
TAAAACTTTTGTTGCATTGCATCTTTGCAGTGTCAAAACGAATTGACAAAAACAAATAATCATTTAAAACCTTATCTTATGAGTACGTTAAGAAACAAAGTACAGTTAATTGGAAACTTAGGAAGTAATCCAGAAATCATCACCTTAGATGGTGGTAAAAAAATAGCAAAATTTTCTATTGCTACAAACGAAAGTTATAAAAATGCACAAGGAGAAAAAGTAACAGATACACAATGGCACAATGTGGTTGCATGGAACAAAACTGCAGACATCATTGAAAAATATTTAGAAAAAGGAAATGAAGTTGCGATAGAAGGTAAATTAACATCCCGTTCTTACGATACAAAAGAAGGAGAAAAAAGATACATTACTGAAGTTGTCATCAATGAACTTTTGATGTTGGGAAAAAAATAGTGGGAATTTTTGCTAATGAAAATAGAAAAGCATCATGTTAACATGATGCTTTTCTTGTTTTTAAATCTTTGACTAAAAATCATAAACGTTTATAAGTAAACTGTCTTTGTCGTTTTTGTTTTTTATGGTTAAATCATATCTAACAGTTATTTTAGTGCCTAAAGGAGCATAATAGTAAATAACCCAAACATTGCCCTCTTCAGTTCCTATACAACCATTAGAATAGGCTTTGCCTAATGTATTAGGATTAGTAGTTGCATGAATTAATTGACCATTTCTTACACCATTAATTTGAGTTTTAATAAAAGGTACTTGAGGTAATTTTGTAATACGTTTATCATCTCTATTCGTTACAAAATAGCGACTTGAATTTACTGGATTGTAATAATCTGGATAGCGATTGTAACCGACAATAGTTCCTTTTCCTGTGATGGTTTTTAAATCTTGCACTCTGTCAGACATTTTTAAAAATCGTTTTGTATCCTTTCCTACTCTTACCAAAAAACTAAAAAGTTGTGTAGAATCTTTATAAATACGCAACTTAAATTCAGGGATATTTACATCGATTTTCGTTTTTTTAAAGGATGAAAGAATTTCATTTGCCTGCTCTAAATTTGGAATTATTAAATCAATTCCTTTGTTTAAAATAATCATCTTTTTTTGATTGTAAATAAAAGAATCTCTTGCTTTTTGTATGTAATAATCGGTGTTGTTAAGGGTATCAATAATCCAAGGATTTGCTCTTACCAAAAGATGTTCTGTTAATTGATAGGGAGTTACTGAATCGTATTTTATAACTAAAGAATCTATAAAAGAAAAATAGTTTTCTACTGTAATATCTTTATGTATTCTTATTTTTTGTGTTGATGGTTTTTCAACCCTCAAAATTATTGATTCTTTTTTAGGTATTGGATCTTTTTTAGGAATTGGTTTGGTTATCAAAAAAATACCAAACATTACTAAAATGATGAGCAATACAATAAATGCAAAAAAAGATTTGTTTAATTTCATCATTTTTGTGTTTTTAGAAATAGATTTATAAAAGCTATTTTAACCTATACAAGAAAAACAGCAATTTTAGGAAAGGCAAAAGGCATTTGTTAAGCCTTAAAAACATTCAAAAGTGGATTGTATTTATTGAATGATTTTTTTAATTTAATAGAAACTAAAATGTTATTCATTTAATTGTTTTCTCATTTTTCCTGTTATTTCATGAACAGTTATTTTAAAAACGATAGGTACGTTTTCATCATATATTTTAGTGGAAAACTCATTTATAAAATGAAGGTCTTTGTCTTCTTTTATCATCACAAGATTTTTAATTCCGTTTGCAAAATCATGCAATGATTTTTTAGCATCGCTTCCAGAGAGTTCTATGAATGTTCCATGAACTAAAACAGATTGCCAAGTATTGATATTTTCTATTTCAGAAACTTCTAATGAAATAGTATTGTTTTTACGCAAAGCCATTGTTTTATGACCTTCAGTTGAATACCCAATAATGTCTTTATTCTCATAAAAAAAATAAGTAATTGGCACTACATAAGGTCTATCATTATAAATATACGCTAAATGCCCCACGTAATTATTTGCTAAAAGACGGGTGCATTTTTTTTTACTTAAAGACGCTATCATGATGATTTTTTTAGAAGATTAACTGCTAATTTAAAGTAAATTAAATGAGAAAACTATGACAATTGTCAGTTGTAAATAGTTAATTTTAATGTATCTTTTAAGCTATTCATGTTTTAAAAAACACACATCAATCTTCATAAAACTGCAACCTATTTTTAAGTAAGATTATTTCATTTTGATGGGATTCTAGTTGCAATAATAAATTAGAAATCACATCTAAACCCTCCAAATTTATATGAAGATCATAATGCAAACGGATCATTTTTTCAACTTTGTGAAGCTGTTTTAAATGTAAATAATGTTCGTTTTTGGTTACAATTGGCTCAATAAGTTCGTATTCGTGCAATTCATATATAAACGTTACTGGGCTTTGTAATGCGTGCAAAATTGTTGAATAGAAATTAATTTTGATGTTTTCATGTTACCTTAATTTTGATAGTTCTTCAAAAAGTTCTTTTTCTTTTTCAGAAAATTTTTTTATTATATTCTACAAATGCCATATGCTTTATTTAAGTTTTTGGTTTCTTTTTTTTAGGCAGCTGTTTTAAGTTTTTTATATCATTTTATCTAAATATTTTAGAGACAATTTGTTTAAAAAAATCATGAAAATGAAGAAATTTTAAAGATCTTTTTATTTTCTATGAAAAGTGAACTCGTTACTCTTTAAAATTATGACTATTTCATCAAGTAATAAATGATAACTATCACACAAACAATTCTTTATTTTTTCTCATTTTTTTTATAAACTGATATTTCTCATTTTATTTATTTAGTAAGCATCGTAAATTAGCTGTGTAGTAAAAAGTTATTTGAATTATAAAGTATGCCTTCATTATCTATAGGATAATAAATGAGGTTTTGAAGAGATTTTATTGCTATTGTTTTCATTGCAATAGTTTTTTAAACTCTTCAGCAATGGGGAGCATACACTCCCCATTTTTTTTATGAATCAAGTAAAACTTAAACGTAATTATTAAATGAGAGCAATATGAAAATTAACATTCAATTCGTAAATATGTCAACAAGTGATGCTATGCAGGCATATACAACAAATAAAGTAGAAAAATTAGCTACTAAATATCCTGATATTATTCATGCAGATGTATTCCTAAAAATAGAAAACGATCCAAAAGGAAATGGGAATATTTGTGAAATAGAATTGAGCCTTTCTGGTCCAAGAGTTTTTGCTTCTTCAAACGAAAAAAATTACGAACTTGCTGTAAAAAATACCATTAGCGACCTTGAAAAGCAATTAAAAAAGAGAAAAGAAATAGCAAAACCTTATTTATAAGTCAATTTTATTTAAAAACTCATTTTAACAATCGAATCCGAATTTTTAGTAATTCGGATTTTTTTTATGATTCAAATGCAGTACTTAAAGCAGGTATTTTTTATCAGAAATCATTAAAAAAAACTTTTTACAGCTTATAATTCAGTGGTTTAACACTATTTTTTGTTAAATTCTACTTAAATAAATATCATTTTTTAGTGATGATACCAACAGCAACCAATTTTTTGTAACTTGTAACGGTAAATTAAAACATCTTCTTATGCCAAACTATACCTTAAATATTAACGGAAAAATACGCACTGTTACTGCTGATGCAGATACTCCTTTACTTTGGATTTTAAGAGATGAACTCAATTTAG
>JANQTK010000203.1 GCA_030731695.1 Polaribacter sp. | reverse complement strand
AAAATCCATTGAATATGCTCCACTTGCATCTCTTTTTAAAGTGAAGTTTTTCAATAATTTTGCGTTTGAGTCTGTTGAAATCATACCATCTTCGTTGCTTGAGCAAGAAGAAAAAACAAGTGTTGCTGAAATTGCAAACATTAAAAAGTTACTTTTTTTCATTTTTGTTTAGTTTTAAATTTATTTAAAATAGGTAGGCTTGCAGCGTATGTCCATGCAATAAATTGGGGGACAATTTTAAAAAACCTTCATTAGGGGGTAACTTTTTCAAGTCAAAGGTTTTTCGTTTATTTTTAAAATAGTTGGGGGATTATACTATTTTATTTTTTACAGCATACATTGCTAAGCCTACCGAATTTTTTACTTTTAATTTTTTTATTAAATTTTTTCTATGTGTTTCTACTGTTCTTGTACTTACTTTTAACTCATCTGCTATTTCTTGAGAGCTATACTCTTTTACTATCAAACGAATTACATCAACTTCTCTTTCAGTTAAGGTATCAATCAAAAATTTGTCTGGCAACTCTCCTTTATCTGAATTATGTTGACCTGAGAATGTTGTAAACAATGTTTTTTGAACATCATTACTAAAATACTGTTCTCCATTTGCTACTGCTTTTATTGCATTCACAATATGCTCGCCAGCACTTTTTTTTGTAACATACCCTTTACATCCAAGTTTTAATACTTCCTCAACAATTTTTATATCATCATAACTTGATAAGATAATAACATTTTGAATGATTTTATTTTCTTTAAAATATCTAAGCACTTCAATTCCATCTATAATCGGCATAGTGATGTCTAAAACTAATACATCTACTCTATTTCCTTTTTTATCAAAAAAATCTATTACTTCTTCACCAGTTAATGAGTATCCATTAATTGCGATGTCGTTATCAGTATTTATTACAGCGATGATTCCTTCTATTACTATTTTATGATCATCAGCTACGTGAACGTAAATCTTTTTTTTCATTATTTATATTACAAATTTAGATTGCTTTTATAGTTTCCACAATACCCATTTATACTGATTTTTTCATCTACGTATTTATACGTAGACGTCTACGTATAAATACGTAGATGAAAAATTTTAAAATACTGATTATCAGATAAATGATTATTTAAAATTTCGCCCATTTTTTAACTAACATTCAAAGTTTTAAAAAATATTTTTTTCTAAAAAAAGCAGATGTAAGCAAATTGTTTCGTAAAAATAAAAAAACCGAGAAGAACTTCTCGGTTTTAGTCGCACTAAATATACTATTTGTTAGTTTATCGCAATCTATCTACAGATTTTACGAGATCTTCATCCTTTTTAATCGCTTTATTTGCCAAAACAAGAAGCAAAATAGCTAAAATCGGTAAAAACATCCCAATACCTTTCTCCGAAACCGAAGCTTCTCCAGATACTGTTAGTGACAGATAAATCAATAATCCTAATAAAAAAAGGTTTATCAAAATATTGATGCGTCCTAAAACAAATTGCAATTGTCTGTTTTTAAACAGAAAAATAGTTACAATTGCCAATATTGAAGACGCTAAGAACGCTACTGGAATCATTTTTAATTGAATTGACTCCTGTGAAAACAAATCTACAATAAATATTTTTTTCTCAGCAACTTTCCATAAATTAAAAATAAAAATTAATCCACCAGAAACTATGGAAGTAAGTATTAAATAAATAGTTTGAATTCTTTGTATCATTGTTTTTAAAAGTGTCACAAAAATAGCATTTCTTTTTTAATCAGTAAAATTTGGAATTTAAAAAAAAAGGTTATATTTGCAATGTTAAAAACCGCACAAGACTATTGTATAGCACTATATACAATAACAAAAGCCTTAAACAATTTATAATTACCTTATTATCTTAAGAATTAAACTTAATAAATCACATACATGTTCGAAATTTCTGAACTAAAAGAAAAAACACTTGCTGACTTGCAAGTGATTGCTAAAACAATTGGTATTCCAAAAATTAGCCAATTAAAAAAATTAGATTTGGTATATCAAATTTTAGATATCCAAGCTGCAAATCCAGCAACACCTCCAAAAGAACCAACTAAAGAAATCCCAAAAGCTGATAAAACAAAGCGTAAAAGGCTAGTGAAATCTGGTGAAAAAGAAGTTGTAAAAGAGATCGTTGTTGCTGAAACTCCAAAAGTAGAAGTTGAAACGGTAGTTACAAACAACGTTATTGAAGCTGAAAAAAAAGTGACGGAAAAAGAGCCTACTTCAGAAAAAAATGTTGAAAGAAAACCTGCTAATAATCAACCTCGAAAACCGCAAAAAGTAGGTAATCAACAAAATCCAAATCAAAAAAACGGAAACCAGCAAAATGCTGTGCAACAAAATCCAAACCAACAGAATGGAAATCAGCAAAACCCAAATCAACAAAATGGGAATCAGCAGAATGTTGTGCAACAAAATCCAAACCAACAGAATGGAAATCAACAAAACCCAAACCAACAGAATGGGAATAATCCAAATCAAAAAAATAAAGCCAAAGAAAACAATCCTAATAACCCAAAAAACATAGTTCCAAAAGGTCAAAAAAATGGAAACAGATACAGAGATCCAGATTTTGAATTTGATGGTATTATAGAGAGTGAAGGTGTTTTGGAGATGATGCCTGATGGTTATGGTTTTTTACGTTCTTCTGATTATAACTATTTATCATCTCCAGATGATATTTATGTTTCTCAATCTCAAATAAAATTATTTGGTTTAAAAACGGGAGATACCGTAAAAGGGATTGTAAGACCTCCAAAAGAGGGTGAAAAATATTTTCCTTTAATTCGAGTTTCTAAAATCAATGGATTAAATCCTAATATTGTTAGAGATAGAGTTTCTTTTGAGCACTTAACACCATTATTTCCTCAAGAAAAATTCAATTTAGCTGAAAAAGGCAGTTCTTTATCAACTAGAATTATCGATTTATTTTCTCCTATTGGAAAAGGTCAACGTGGTATGATTGTGGCGCAACCAAAAACGGGTAAAACCATGTTGTTAAAAGATGTAGCAAATGCTATTGCCTCTAATCATCCTGAAGTATATCAAATTGTTTTATTGATTGACGAACGCCCTGAAGAAGTTACAGACATGCAACGAAGTGTTCGTGGAGAAGTGGTTGCTTCTACTTTTGATGAACCTGCTGAAAAGCACGTTCGTGTTGCTAATATAGTATTAGAAAAAGCGAAAAGATTGGTGGAATGTGGGCATGACGTAGTCATCTTATTAGATTCTATCACACGTTTGGCAAGAGCTTACAATACAGTTGCACCAGCTTCTGGAAAAATTTTATCTGGAGGTATTGATGCCAATGCATTGCACAAACCAAAACGTTTTTTTGGTGCTGCACGAAATATTGAAGGAGGAGGATCATTAACCATCATCGCAACTGCACTTACTGAAACTGGTTCAAAAATGGACGAAGTAATTTTCGAAGAATTTAAAGGAACTGGAAATATGGAATTGCAATTGGATAGAAATATTTCGAACAGAAGAATTTATCCTGCTATTGATTTAATCAAATCTTCTACAAGACGTGATGATTTATTATTAGATGACAAAACACTTCAAAGAATGTGGGTTTTACGTAAATATCTGTCAGATATGAACCCAATTGAAGCAATGGAATTCATCAATGATAGAATTAAGAAAACAAGAAATAATGATGAGTTTTTAATCTCTATGAATGGTTAACAACAAAATCTAAAAATAAAAAAATCCGTTCAAATTACTTTGAACGGATTTTTTTTGATGTCAAATAAAGTTAATTTACTGAATAAATATTGGCTCTATTATCTTCAATATCTGAAGCTTTTTTAATTGCTTCATACATTTTATATGTTGAGTTTTTTCTTATATCAACAATTCTTTTTCTATTGATTTCGTAATTTGGCAATGCTGTAGGGTTTTCTTTTTTCGTTACTTTAAAAGCATATACTCCTCTATCACCAACAATTGCATTGTAAATTTTGTTTTCCTTAGCATTATACATTGCACCAACAATTTTCGGTTCTACTCCAACTCCAGAAAGTGTAGGACTTTTTAGAGTAACGCTTTCAGCAGTTCTTACATTTGTATTGTTCTTTTTAGCAATATCTTGTAAATTAGAACCATTTAGTTTTTCAACTAACATTGCTGCTTTTTTCTCGTTTACTAAAATTGGTCTTACTGTATTAATTGCTTTGTCTGCAGACATCAATCCTTTTTCTTGAGTAGCTGTCAAGGTAACAACAACGTGTTTTCCTTCTAAATCAAAACGTTTGAAATCACCAATTTTTGTCTCTTTATTGAAAGCCCAACTTACAATTTGTCTTTGCATTCCCAATCCTGGAACATTTTCATCCAAAGCTTTGATTCCAACAGCAGGTTTTGCTGTGTATTTTTTTTGCTTGGCAACATCATCAAACTTTTTGTTGTTTGATAATGCCAAAGAAAACTCTTCAGCACTTCTAAAAACACTGTTCTCTGTAGCTTCAGAAGGAACAATTTTTCTACTCAATGTTGCTAATTTTACAACATTTTGATTGTTTCTTTGTTCGTCAATTTTTATAATATGAAATCCAAAAGGAGTTTTAACGACACCCATTTCTCCTGTTTTTCCTTTAAAAGTAAAATCTCTAAACTCAGGAGTCATTGTGTTATATGTAAACCAATCTAAATCTCCACCTTTATCAGCATTTGATTTGTCAGATGAAAATTCTTTCGCTAAACTTTCAAACTTCGCTTTTGTAGTTTTCACAACAGTTAAAATGCTGTCAGCTAATTTTTTAGCATCGTCTTCAGTTCTTGTGATTTCTGGTGTAGCTCTTTGCGAACCTACAAAAGGAATCAAAATGTGACTTGCTTTAACAGAATCTGGCATTTGTGCTATTTCAGTAATTTTTGAAATCTTTAAAAATCCATTGTCTTTATACGGTCCAAAAACATCTCCTTTTGCTCCTGAAAAAATACTTCCAGAAACTTCAGCATTTACTTGATTTTTGAATTGAAAAGCGTCATTTAAACTAGTGTCTGATTCATTTTCTGATAAGAAAATAGCATCGTTTGTTGATAATTTAAAGTCTTCAATTAAAGAAGCAACATCCGATTTCAACTCATTTTCATCTTCTAACGTTGGTAAAATATCAAAAGACACATAAGAAATATCTACAGAAGCATCCACTTTAAAATCCGCTTCATGATCTTTAATATAAGCTTCTACTTCCGATTTTTTAATTTTTACTAAACTATCAGAAATTGAAGTGAAAGGAACATACACATATTCTGCATTCAATTTCTTATTTTCATAAATGTATTCATTTTCACCTTCTTTCAAGGAAGCTCCCAAACCTGCAGTTATCAAATTATTATAGGTAGTTGTTGCTAGATTTTCTTTGACTTGATTCATGTAATTGGACCATTGAGCCCACAAATCCTTGTTGTTTTCTTTAGTATCTGCTAAAAATTGTTTGAACTTTTGTTCGTCAAACAAACCTGTTTCATTCTGATACTCAGGACTATTTTGTACAAAAGGTGCACTAATTATTTCGTTCCAAACATCAGCTTCACCAATCGTAATTCCTGCTTCTGCAAGTTGGTTTTGATAGATTTTTTTTCTAATGATATTTTCCCAAACAGCATTTACTGCTTGCATTTCAGGAACATTTGCTCCTACTTGTTGTTTGTATTTTTCAACTTCTTGGATAAACTCTTGCGTTGTGATAGATTCTCCATTAATCTCTCCAACTTCATTCATTTTGCTTGAATTGAAAAAATCTCCTAAAGTTGATGGATCCAAGACAAATGCAAAAAGTGCTAATCCAATAATAATGATTAAGAACATTGAACGTTCTCTAATTTTTGATAAAACTGCCATGCGTCATTAATTTAATTTCAGTTGGCGAATATACGATTTTTGAGTTGAATATTGCAACCGATTTTTGATATAATATAAGGTAATTAATTGCTTGTTTTTGAATGGGTTCTGAAGATAATTTTAATCAGTTTCTAAAATTCTTACAAAAACTTCTTCAATTTTTGCACCACTCATTTTTAGTATTGTAATTTCAAAACCTTTGATGTGAATTTTATCATTTTCACTAGGAATATTCTCTGTATGCTCTATGATAAAACCACCCAACGTTTCGTAAGCTTCAGATTTAGGAACCTCTAAATCATATTCTTCATTCAAATAATCTACTTCTATTCGTCCAGAAAATTTAAATTCATTTTCGCTTATTTTTTCTTCAATATACTCTTGCACATCGTGTTCATCTTCAATTTCACCAAAAAGTTCTTCCACAATATCCTCTACAGTAATCATTCCTGATGTACCTCCATATTCATCAACAACCACTGCAACACTTTTTCGTTTTTTTATCAATGTATTTAAAATGTCATTGATCATCATAGATTCTGGAACTATTTCTAAGGGCAAAATGATGGATTTGATGGTTTTTGGCTTTTTAAAAAGTTCAAATGCATTTACATAACCAACAACATCATCCATAGAATTTTGATAAATTAGGATTTTAGACAATCCTGTTTCTATGAATAGATTTTTCAAATTCACAACTTTGTCATGCATCTCCAAAGCAACAATTTCTGTTCTTGGAACCATGACTTCTCGAGCTTTTACATTCTGAAAAATCAACGCATTTTGAAAAATCTGAATTTCAGAATCCATGATATCATCATCATTTCCAGTTTCCAATTGTTCATTGATGTAATTTCCTAATTCTTCTTTACTAAATTCTGTTTGTTGTTCATCCGCTGTTACTTTGAAAATTATTCTTAAAAAAAAGTCAGAAATTGCAGTGATAAAAGAAGAGAAAAAATGGAACAAATAATAGAAGAAAAAAGCAGGAATTGCAAATATTTTCAGAGCATCATTAGCGTAAATTCTAAAAATTGCTTTGGGCAAAAACTCTGCTGTAATAAGGATTATAATGGTTGAAATAATAGTTTGAGTTAACAAATTAGTAAACTCATTATAATTTTCTAATGGCAAAAGCCGAACCAAAACTCTCCCCATGTAATAACTATAAATCACCAAAGAAATGTTGTTGCCAACCAACATTGTCGTGATGAATTTTGATGATTTATGAGTAATCTTTTTTAAAATTTTAGGAATAAATCCTTCTCTCTTTTTTTCGAGTTCGATGTGCAATTTGTTTGCTGAAACAAATGCAATTTCCATCCCCGAAAAAAAAGCGGATAATAAAATTGAAGTAAGAATAATAATCAGTTCTATTTCCATGAGCATCAAAAATACTACTTATTTTGACTATTTCTTATTTCTACTTTTTTTCTGAAATGTCGTTTAAAGAAAAATACGATGGTAATTAAAATAGCAAAACCAATAAATAAATACGATCTTGATCTATCAGAATTCCAACGCACTATTCCTTCTACGATACAAATAAATGCAATCATTAAATACCCGTACTGAAAAAATTTCCAAAGTCTGTTCATAATTTATTCTTCTGTTGATTCTAATCTTCCTGTTGTTTTTTTTGCTAAATGTTCGCTTAAATCGTCTTTTGATTCGAACCCAATTCCATAAATAGTGTCATTTTCTTTTATCAACATAAACGCTTTCTCTGATACAAAATATTTGGTTTTTTCGTCCCAAAAAAGCTGTTCTGTTTTTAAGATTGATTTGTCTGTATGATTCACTACTAAAACCTTTCCTCTTATCTCTGAAATGGATGTTTTGGAATACGTAATTGCATAATTTCCAGTTATGGTTACAGAATCAATCGTATTTTTTTCAAAGTTAATGATTTTTATACCATTTGGAAACTCATTGTAAGGATGTTCGTCTCGATTGCTAAAATCGAGCATCATTGGAGTTATTAATTTTGAAGTGATTCTTCCTGAGTCTTTATAAACATGATTTGCATCTCTGGCAATTCCAAGAGGTAAATTTTTATCTGCCAAAAAATCTCTAACTTTTTGTGTATTGTTATTACAAGAAAAAAGCATTACTGAACAAAAAGTTACAGCAATGCTTTTTTGTAAAAAGTCTTTTAAACGGTTCATTATTTTCCGCTAGAAGTAATTGTTACGGTTTCACCAATCCAACATTTAATAGTATATGAATCACCTTCTCTTGCTCCATAAGTAAAAATTGTTTTCTTATCTGGCAAATTTCCTTTATAACTTGCAATGTATCTTGCTGCAGTTGAACCAATACTTGGATCAACAGCTGCCGCTTTTTGAGCTTGTCTTAAAGCTGCTGCGTACACCATTCTTTTTTCAAATTCGTTACTTCCACACTCGTTAACACTTGATTGATATAATCTTCCAATCAATAAATATGCTTTACCATAATTTGGATTGTAACTTAATGCTTCTCTTGCCAAAGCTCTAGCAGCAGAAAGCTGTCCTCTTGATTTTGCTTGTTCAGCAGCATTTAATTTATATTTTGCTTTTTTCAAAGGATCAGTTTCTAAATCAAACGCTTTTTTTCTCATAGCATTTGCTCCAGCAGCATCTCCGTTTTTATCTAAAATACCTGCATAAAATGTATAAGAATCAGGGCTTGGTGTTGCCTCAGCATATGCTTTTGCCAATGTTTCAAATAATGGATCTTCTTGACAACCTTTGTTAAACATTCTTGATACAGCTCTTCTTAACCAAGTTGCATCTGTCTTATAGGTTTCAAAATCTCTTTGATATAAAGGAATCAATCTTTCGCAAGTTGCAATTTCTGTAATCATATTGTCCAAACCTCCTTCAATTTGCCCTAAAGCACCTGAATTTATTTGATATGCATTCAATAATCTTTTTTGTCTATCATCCAATACTTTTGTTGAATCTTTTGTAAGTTCATTAATTTTTGAGGTGTAATCATCTAATTTTTCTTGAATAGATTCTAAAACGTCATCATATGTATCAAAAACTCTTTTTGGATCTGAATCTTTAAATTTATCAGTTACTCCTTGAAAATATTTATAAATGTTTTTTACACTCATATCTCTTGGAGAAATTTTATACGCTTTTTGAAGAATTTCAAAAATTTCTTCATCAGATGCTAATTTATTAATAGATAAATAATCAGCATAATCACTATGAACTTTTGCAGGATTATCATTTGGATAATACTTTAATCTTTGTTCATATACTTTTTTTGCAAGAACTGGATCTTTTCTTACTTCTTCAGCTAATGTTGAACCAAATTTGTAAATATTTACCGATAAATCTGGACATTTATCAATTAAAAATGTCCAATTTGAATAAGCATCATCGTATTTTTTTGAATTGAAATCACCTTTAAATAAGTTGTATTTAATGGTACATTCTTGAGTTAAATCTTCCTGAGCATTCGTTTTTACTACTGTAAAAAGCATTGTTGCCGCTATAAGTAATGTAAAATTTTTCATTTTTGTTGGTATTTGTTAATCAATTTTTCTTTGTATAAACCAGTTCATATCAGTTAAGGATAAGCTTACTCTTAAATTAAAATAATTTTCTTGAATTAAATTATTTTGTAAAGTACCTCTTTTACCAAACTCAAATCCCATGTTTATGGTTGATAATCTTTTTAATGGTAACCCTAAACCAAAAGATATGCCAAAATCATCAATTGGAGTAAAATTTGTGTTTGAACCAGAACCGTCAACAGATAATCCTGTTTTTTCGTATCGTATTCCAGCTCTATAAGTAACTCTATCCCAGTAACTTGAAATAGAATTTACTTTCGGAAGAAAAAATCCACCAAATGAAATTCTGCTAGATTTTCCGTAATTGTATGCACTGTTTGGCCCTCCAGATAATAAACCATTTGTTGTTAAGGCATCTTGACTTTCGTATTCAATTCCTGCATACCAGTTATCAAATTTCCCAATTCCAACTCCAAAATTTGTTTTAATAGGAAAATTAAAACTTCCAGAAATGCTATTCGAAGAGATAGTATCTCTTGGGACTTCATTTCCAGTTGGCGAAAATGTCAATGAATACAAGTAATCATCACCTGTAACAGTTAAATTGTTTGCAAGTTTAACAGTTGCTCCAGTGCTAATTACCAATTTATTTTCAAGTTCTTTATGATATTGCATTCCAAATTTTAAAGATCCCCCAGTTACTCTACTAACTTCATTATACTTGGTTGAAAGTGATACATCTGCTCTTAACACTGAAATTCCGTTTTCAAGATTACCAAAATTAAAATCTCCTTCAATTCCTAAAGATAAATTTTTGGTGATTTTCATTCCAAAACTTCCATACAAACGATTTACACCACCATTTCCTTCAAAAATACTTAGCTGAGTTAATCTATCATTTACATCAAAAACAGATGTAGAAAGTGAATATCCAATAGATGAAACTGGTTGCATACCTGCTGAAAAGCCTGCTTTTGGTCCAATTGGAAATGCAAGAGCTACGTACGATAAACTTGTTGAAGTACTACTTTGAGAAGTGGTTGCACTTTTTACAGTTAAATCATTATTCAACAAACCCAGAGAATATGTTGCGAATTTTATATCAGCATAAGCAGCTGGATTGGTAAAATTTAAAAAACCATAATTGCTAAAAGCAACTCCAATGCCACCCATTGCACTTTGCTCAACAGTAGTGTTGCTAAACTTTTCTCCAATACCAAAAAAAGAATAAGGTGACGAGTTTGTTCTTTGAGCTAAAAGAGTTGTAGCTGAGATAAAAATGAAAAAAGGTATTAGAATATTTCTAATCATTTGTTTTTGTTAAAAATCAATAGTTCGTTCAGTCCTTCTAGGAGGAAATTTTGATTGGCAAATATGCTACTTTTTAATTGTTTTGACAAGAAATTTGTATCACCTCCTGTTAAAACTATTGTTAAATCCTGATATTTCTTTTTGTATTGCCCAATAACACCATCAATTTCTTGAATAACTCCATTAACAACGCCTGAATTTATGCTTTCTTGTGTGTTTTGACCAATGAAATTATCGAGTGTTGATTTCTCTAAGAACGGTAATTTATTGGTATAAAAATGAAGCGCTTTGAACCTCATGTCAATTCCTGGAGAAATTGCACCACCAAAATAGCAGACATTTTCATCAACAAAATCGAAAGTTATGCATGTTCCTGCATCAATTACCAATACATTTTGATGAGGGAAATTTTTCACTGCTGCAGCAACCAAAGCTATTCTATCTGCACCTAGCGTTTTTGGTGTTTTATAATTATTCTGAAATGGAATTGAAATTGAAGATGAAACTATTAATGTTGGAACAATTTGTTGTATTTTATTAAGTTTTTTATCTGAAATAGCAACTACATTAGAAATAATGGCATTGCTTAGAGCATACTTATTTTTGATACTTTTAATTTGAGATAAAATTTCTGAAAGCGGAAAAACAATGAGTTCTATCATTTTATCATCCGCAAAAACGGCTGTTTTTACCCTAGTGTTTCCTACATCAATTGCTAGATTCATTCTTAGTTTTAAAGAAAGTTCAAAAATACAATAGATTTTTTTAAAATTTAATTAGTAGATATAAAAAAACATTTTATATTTGCATCCGCTAAGAAAGGTATCTTAGCTCAGTTGGTAGAGCAAAGGACTGAAAATCCTTGTGTCCCTGGTTCGATTCCTGGAGATACCACAAACAAACCCAAAAACGTTACTGTTTTTGGGTTTTTTGTTTTTAGAAAATTTCATTTTTGATCTTTTTGACTAATAATTATATAATTACCACAAAAATTATTGATTGATTAAAAATAAAAAACCAAGCTTTTAGCTTGGTTTTTATTTTACTATTTCATCATTTGCAAATTACTGATTTCCAATTGTGTAAGCTCTCTCCATCTTCCTCTTGGTAAATTTTTCTTAGTCAATTGTGCAAAAACAACTCTATCTAATTTAGTTACTTTATAACCAATATGTTCGAATATTTTACGAACAATTCGGTTTCTTCCGGAGTGAATTTCAATGCCAACTTCTGTTTTGGATTCTCCTTCAACATAAGAAACGGCATCAATAAACACCTTTTTCCCTTCAATAATTACTTCTCCTTTTAATTTTTCTAAATCTTTTGCATCTAGTTTTCGATCTAAGGAGGCATGATATAATTTACGCACATTGTGTTTAGGATGCGTTAGTTTTTTGGCTAAATCACCATCGTTTGTGAATAACAACAAACCTGTGGTGTTTCTATCCAATCTTCCTACAGGATAAATTCGCTCTTTTGTTGCATTTGCTACTAATTCCATCACTGTTTTTCTACTACGATCATCTTCCATAGTTGTGATGTAATTTTTAGGCTTGTTTAGCAAAATATATTTTTTTTGCTCGGGAGTAATTCCTGTGCCATCAAACTGAACAATATCTGTTGGCATTACTTTATAGCCCATTTCAGTAACTAATTTGCCATTTACTTGCACACTTCCTTGTTCAATATAGGTATCAGCTTCTCTTCTTGAACAAACGCCTGAGTTGGCAATGTATTTGTTTAAACGAATTCCTAGAGATTCGTCAGCAACAACCGTTGGTTTTATTTTTCTGAATTCTTTTTTAACAGGTTTTCTGTTCAGAGGCGTACTTTTTTTCGGCTCTTGTCGTCTTCTCGACGAGTTTTTATTTGGTTCCATTAATATAATTTTTGCAAAAGTAGTTAAATAAAGTCCTCTAATTCAATCTATCAATGACTTTTTCTAATAAAAGAGATGTGTCAATAAATATCAAACTTAAAACGCCAATCAACAATAACAATTTTAAAATATTGTGTAAAAACTGGTATTGTTTCTTTGTTTTAGATTTCCATAGATACATAGCGACAAAAAAAAGTGTGATGAGCGCACCATAAAAAAAATAGCGCATAAAACTCAATTCTGGAAGTCTGAATAAAATTGCTATTGGAAAAAAACTAAAAAGTAATAGAGATATGGATAATTTCTTGGTTTTTTGCTCTCCATGAACCACTGAAAAAGTTCGATAATTGTTGGCAATTGCACCTTTCATATTTTCTAAATCTTTGATTAGCTCGCGCACCATAATCACTAAAAACAAGAAAATAGCATGAACAAATATGACATTTGAAAAGTTTTTATAATAGACAAAAATCACAAAAAAAGGTAGGATTGTTAGCATTGTAGCTGAAATCAAACCCATTAATGGATATTTTTTTAGTTTATGCGAATAAAACCAAATTCCAAAAATATAGATTGCAAAAAATAAGCCTGCTCTCCACGAAACAAAAAATCCAAATAAAAATCCTAGAAAATTTAAAAAGAAATACAATTGCAAACGAGTACTTTGTTTTACAAAAGTATCCAACCCAGTTTTTAAAGGTCTGTTAATGCGATCCACTTTTACATCATAAAAATTATTGATGATATACCCTGAAGCAACTACACATACTGTAGCCAGAATTATAAAATGTAGGTGCAAATCAAGAAGAACAAATTTCAAAGATTTTTCGGGCGAAAAAATGAAAATCGATGCTAAATATTGAGCAATGATTAAAACAAGAATGTTGTATCCTCTAATTACTGATACTAAACTCAGCATTTTTAGGATGATTCTTTTTGCTTTGAAAGAAGTCATGAATTGTTTTTAGAATCTATATACCAATTCTAATTTGTAATCTTTAAGGCTTTCTTGTGCTTTTTGATAATCTTCAGTGAAACCTAAAATATAACCTCCACCTCCTGAACCACAAAGTTTCAAATAATAGTCATTAGTATCAATTCCTTTTTTCCATATTTTGTGAAAAGCATCAGGAATCATTGGTTTGAAATTTTTAAGCACCACTTTTGACAAGCTTTTTACATTGGTAAACAACGAAGTTACGTTTCCTTTTAAGAAATCGTCAATACAAGCATCTGTATAAATAGCAAATTCTTCGCTCAGCATTTTTCTAAAACCTTCATTTTTCATCTTGTTCATAAAGATGTTTACCATGGGTTCAGTTTCTCCAATTTGTTCAGAATCCAATAAGAAAACGGCTCCTTTTCCTTCTTTTTGAGATGGAATTCCAGCAGGTTCAATATGTTCTTTAGAATTGATTAAAATCGGCAAACTTAAATATGAATTTAAAGGATCTAAACCCGAGCTTTTTCCGTGAAAAAAAGATTCCATTAATGAGAAAATTTCTTTTAATTTTAGTAATTTTTCTCTTGTTAAATTCTCTAAAACTGTAATTTTATTATGTGCGTATTGATCGTAGATTGATGCCACTAAAGCTCCTGAGCTTCCTACTCCATATCCTTGTGGAATAGAAGAATCAAAATACATTCCTTCATTTAAATCTTTTTGAAAAGCTTCTAAATCAAAAGAAACCAATTCAGAGTTTACATTAGAAATGTATGCAAAAAATCTTCTTAAATTATCGTTTGATTTTTTTGAAAAACCCTCTAAATTATCGGTAGTTTTTAAAGCGCCTCTGTAGGCGTTGAATGGAATCGCTAAGCCTTTTGAATCTTTGATAATTCCGTATTCTCCAAAAAGAAGAATTTTAGCGTAAAAAAGTGGACTTTTCATTTTTTATTTTTCATTTTTCAGGGCAAAAATACAAAATATTAGTATTCAATTGAAAATTACCAATTAACAATTATGAATTAACATTTTTTTGACTCTTTTTATAACTACCTATCGTTTTTGTAAAACACTTTCCAAATGCCAACTTTCTCACCTTTAGTGTATTTCCCTTTGCTTTTTATTTTTCCTCCTTTGTAGAATTCTTTCCAAATGCCTTCACGCAAACCATTTTCATAAACTCCAGTTTCTTTGAGTTCTCCAGTTTCATAATACTCATAAAAAAGTCCATTTGGCTTACCTTTACTGTAAAAAACTTTTCTAAAAAGCGTTCTTTTTTTGTAGTAGAAAGAGATTTCTCCTTCTAGTTTTACATTAATTCTATAATAATCGGCCTTATCTTGAGAGGTTTCTTCTAAACTATTATTAAGCCAAATAATTTCTTGCGCATTTAATGAATTGGTGTAAATACCAATTGTGATAAATAAAAAACAAACTATTTGTTTCATTTGATTTATTTTACATTCGGATTTGCCAATTTCTTAGCTCCAAAACCAACACTATCGCAAATGTACTCATTTTTATGACAAAAGCTAGCCAATTCATTTTCAATAAATTGCATTACGTTTTGTTTTTCATTTTCAGGAAACAAAACGTGAACATTGGCACCAGCATCCAACGTAAAACATATATTACTGTTATTTTCTGAACGATATTTCCAAATTTTTTGGATGATTTCCAAGGTATTTGGTTTCATCAAAATAAAATACGGATTGCTCGTTAACATCATTGCATGCAATGTTAAGGCTTCACTTTCAACCAAATTGATAAATTCTGAAATTTCTCCGTTTTGAAGAATTTTGGAGAGTTTCGATAGATTTTCATTTGCTTGATGAAAACGATTTTCAGCAAAAGGATGATTGTGCATTAACTCATGACCAACAGAGCTTGATACTTGTTTTTCCCCTTTATCTACCAATAAAATGACATCTTGATAATTCTCAAAAATGGAATGAATTGTATGCGGAAATGGAACGCCAAACAAATCAGAACTGCCTTCAATTTCAGGATGATTTCCCCAAACAACCAAAGGTCCTTCAATACTTCTACTGGCACTTCCTGAACCCAATCTTGCTAAAAATGAGGCTTTTTTA
>JANQTK010000202.1 GCA_030731695.1 Polaribacter sp. | reverse complement strand
TGTTGTTGTGAAAGGAACAACAAAAGGTACTGAAACAGATTTCGATGGGAAATTTACAATCGAAAAAGTAAAAGCAGGTGAAGTACTTGTTTTTAGATATCTGGGTTATGCAGATAAAGAGATTGTAGTTGGCTCTAACAGAAATCTTACAGTAGAATTGGAAGAAGCTTTAGAGCAACTAGAGGAAATTATTGTCATTGGTTATGGTTCAACAACCGTAAAAGATGCAACAGGTTCTGTAGAAGCAATTACTGCTAAAGAAATGACCAAAGGAAACATTGTAACCGCTGAAAATTTAATTAGTGGACGAGTTGCTGGGGTAAACATCACTACTAGTGGTGCTCCTGGTTCTGGTTCTCAAATTAGAATTCGTGGTGGTTCATCATTGAATGCTTCTAATGATCCATTAGTTGTTATTGATGGTTTGCCATTATCTGGTGTTGATTTGAATAGTATCAACCCAAATGATATTGACTCTTTCTCGGTTTTAAAAGATGCTTCTGCAACTGCAATCTATGGTTCTAGGGGTGCTAATGGTGTGATTATCATTACTACTAAAAAAGGTAAATCTGATTATTCGTTAGATTATGATTATCAAGTTGCTTTCGGTGAAATTAGAGATAGAGTTTCTGTTTTTGATGGAGATGCATTTAGAAATTTAATCGCAACAAGAAGACCAAATGATGTTGGAATGTTAGGAACTGCCAATACTAACTGGCAAAACGAAATCTTTCAACAATCAGTTTCTACTCAACACAATGTTAGTGCTAGAGGTCAAATTTTCAAGAGAATTCCTACAAGACTTTCTGTTAATTTCTCTGAAATTGAAGGAAATATTTTAACATCTCAATTTGATAGAGCAAATGTTTCTTTAACAATGAATCCTTCATTTTTTAATGATCATTTAAAAGTAAATTTAAACTATAACAGAGCTTTTGTAAACGAAAGATTTGCAGATGCAGGTCAAGTAAATGCTGCTTTGCGTTATGACCCAACACAACCTGTGTATGATCCAACATCTCCATTTGGTGGGTTTTATCAACACATTACTAGAACTCCAGGTGGTGTTTTAGTTGACAATGGTACAAGAAACCCTGTTGCTGCTTTATTACAAAACGAAAATTTATCTAACAGATTTAGACAATTTGGTAATTTAAAAATTGATTATAAATTACACTTTTTACCAGAAGTTATTGCAAGTGTAAGTGCTGGTTTTGACAAATCAGTTCAAGAAGGGTCGTTTTTCAATCCATTAAATAGTCCAGCTAACTATACTGATCTATTTATTGGTGGTGAAGGTTCTTATACAAATGAAAGCTTAAATGAGAATTTTAATGCAACATTAAACTACGCTAATACTTTCGGAAAATTTAAAACAGATTTTTTAGTTGGATATGATTATCAATCATTTAATGGGTCTGGAGATAGCACAGGAAATTTAAGAAATCCTAATGATACCGGTTTTACAACGTATGCAAATACACCTATAGTTTTAATAGGTTTCATTGGAAGAGCCAATATTACTTTCAATGAAAAGTATTTATTGACGTTAAATTATAGAAGAGATGGAACTTCACGTTTTGGTCCACAAAATAGATGGGGTGATTTTGGTGGAGCAGCTTTCGCTTGGAGAATGAGTGATGAGGATTTCTTAAAAGACAATAAAGTAATCTCTGAACTAAAATTACGAGCTTCTTATGGTATCAATGGTCAACAAGATGGAATTACTGGTGATTTGTATTTAGATAGATATCGTTTTGGAAATCAAAACTCTCAATACATATTTGGTGGTGTGCCAATTCAATCAACAATTCCTTCTGAAAGAAGTAACTTACGTTGGGAAAAAGTAGCTACCGTTGAAATAGGTGTTGACTATGGTTTATTCAACAATAAAATTTCTGGATCTATCAACGCTTTCCAAAAAAATTCTACAGATTTAATATCTGATGCTCCTGTAGCTGACGGTTCAAACTTTACGAATAGAGTTCTTCAAAACATTGGAGATTTACAAGTACAAGGTTTAGAATTTAGTTTAAATACAGATGTAATCAAAAAAGAAAACATGAATTGGAATATAAACTTCAATGCTACCTATTTAGATCGTGAAATCAAAGAATTAGCTTTAAATCAAGATATCACAACAGGTGGAATTGCTGGTGGAACAGGAAACTTTATCCAATTATTTAGAGAAGGTTTTGCTCCAAATTCTTTTTATGTATTCAAACAATTGTATGACACTGCAGGAAAACCAATTGAAGGAGCTTATGCTGACTTGAATGGTGATGGAATCATCAATACTCAAGACCGTTATTTAAAAGGAAATCCACAAGCTGATTTCACGTTCGGTTTTCAGTCAAACTTCAATTACAAAAATTTTGATATGGCATTCAATTTACGAGCTAGCGTAGGAAATTATGCATACAACAACATAAATTCTGGTTTAGCTCAATACGATTTATTGCAAGACAATGCCGTTTTAGGAAACATTCCTACCTCAGTTTTAAACACTGATTTTAGAAGTACCTCTGATGTAATCATTTCTGATTATTATTTAGAAAATGCTTCATTCTTAAGAATGGACAACATTACTTTAGGATATACATTTAACAAACCTATCAAAAAATTTGCTTCAAACAGCATTCGTATTTGGGCAGGTATGCAAAATGTATTTACAATTACCAACTATTCTGGTTTAGATCCTGAATTGTTCAATGGAATTGACAATACGAATTATCCGAGACCAAGAACTTTCTTGGTTGGTGCAAATATCAAATTTTAATTACTAAAGAAATAAAGATGAAAAAAATTATGAATTTTAACAAATTAGCAATCTTATTTCTTGTGATGCTAGTAGCGATGTCTTCGTGTACAAAAGACCTTGACATCACTCCACAAGATGACCAAGATTTATTGGGAGAAGATTTTTTTGCAACAGAAACCGCCTACAAACAATTGTTAGCAGGAGTATATGCAAACTTATCTTTAACTGGTGTTGACGGTCCTGGATCTTCAAATATTGATGGATTAGACGCAGGAACCAGCCAGTTTGGACGTGTATTATTGTACTTACAAACTTTATCAGCAGACGAAATGATTTGGTCGTATGAAAACGACCCTGGAACTCGTGAAATACAACGTAATATTTGGAATGCTGATGATCCTATCATTTTGGGTATGTTTGGTAGAACCAATGTAACAATTGCATTTGCAAATAATTTTTTACGTGAAACTACAAACGAAAAATTAGATGCTAGAAATGTTTCTGCAGCTACAAAAACTGAAATTACGAGATTCAGAGCTGAAGCTCGTTTGTTAAGAGCGATGTCTTATTATTATATGATGGATATCTTTGGTCAAGCAAACTTTACTACAGAAAATGATGCCATCAATGCACAACCTGCAGTTTACAATCGTCAACAATTATTTGATTATGTAGAATCTGAATTAAAAGCAATTGAAGGTGATTTAGCGGATCCAAAATCTATAGAACATGGAAGAGCAGACAAAGGTGTTGCTTGGATGATTTTAGCAAAAATCTATTTAAATGCTGAAGTATACACTGGTCAAGCTAAATATACAGAGTGTATTGATTACTGTAAAAAAATTATTGGTGGAGGTTATTCATTAGCAACCAATTATTTACATAATTTCATGGCAGACAACAATACAAACTCTGCAAATAATGAAATTATCTTCCCTTTAATTTCTGATGGAACTTATGTACAAAACTATGGTCCAACAAC
>JANQTK010000201.1 GCA_030731695.1 Polaribacter sp. | reverse complement strand
ATATTAAAAATGATCCATTAAAACAATGGAAAATGACTAAATTAGATGAAAAAGCACAAGAATTGTGGGATCAATATACTGAGTATAAAAATGCCATGTTTGCTAGAACAAATACCAAAATTTCTCCTTGGAAAATAATTCAAGCAAATAGAAAAACGGACGCAAGAGTAAACGTAATCAATCATATTTTAAAGATGATTCCTTACGATAAAAGTATTGAGATTTAAATCATAATATTTTTTCAAAACAAAGTTATCCTATTGAATAAGGATTTAATTTCACATCAATGAAAATTATCAATCAAATAATAGCAATACTTTTCTTATTTATTGTACAATTTTTATGTGCCCAAGAAGCTCCAATTGCTATTGATGATAATGCTACAACTTTAATAAATACACCATTAATAACTGGAATTCCTGGAGTATTGGCAAATGATACTGATGCTGACGGAGATGTACTTTCTGTTTCAGAATTTTTAGTAAATAGTACTTCATACACTGCTGGTGAAACAGCCACTTTTTCTGAAGGAAATATCACAATTACTGCTGATGGAAGTTATACTTTTATTCCAACCTCTGGTTTTGTAGGAACTATTCCAACTATTACTTACACTATTACTGATGGAACTTTGACAAGTTCAGCCAATTTAACAATCACAGTTGTTTTACCTCCAATTCCACCAATTGCAGTCATCAATTATGATACTGTTGAAATCAATACAACCTTAACTGTTCCTGCTCCTGGTGTATTAGAAAATGATACTGATGAAAATGGAGATGTACTTTCAGTCGTACAATTTACTGTAAATGGTGTCACTTATCTTGCAGGTCAAACAGCCATTTTGACTCAAGGAAGTATCACAATTGCAGCTGATGGGAGTTATGTTTTTGTGCCAACTCCAAATTATATTGGTGATGTTCCTGTAATAACATATACAATTTCTGATGGAACTTTTACAGCATCAACTACCTTGAATTTTACAGTTGAACCTGTTGATAATTTATTAGAAATTTCTTCTTTTACGAGTTGTAATCAGGGTTTTACAGCTGATGGGGAATATAAAGTGAGATATACAATGGTCCTTTTTAATAAAAGTACTGCAAGAGATTATCATCCAACAAGTTTGATAAAAAACATCGATATCATAAATGATTTGCAAGCTACTTTTGGGAATAGTTGTGTTGTTGAAGTCAGTGAAGTTTCGATAGTAAATAATGTTTTTACGCGAGATTTTATAAACAATGCTGGGTATCCAAGAGAATTTACAAACAACGCAATCAACAACAACTTTTTAAATATAACTTCAAATTCGGTTTTTAATGAGGATGCAATTGATAATTTGACATTATATCCAAGACAAAATGTTACCGTTTCTTTTTGCGTAACGATCAATCCTTTTTGTAACGGAAGACCAAATCCAACACCTTCTGGTTCTGGAATTAATTTTGATAATGTCATAAACATTACTTCTGATAGAGGAAATGCTACCCGAAATTTAGTTTTATCAGATTTTCATACTACAGAAGCAGTTGTTACTGCGGGTTTATATGTCCCAGAATTCAATGACTCTTTGAATCCTCCTGGAGTGATAAATTTTGATGGAACGTATGATTATGCAAACAGAGTAATTATTACAAATGAAGGGACAGCAACTGCAACAAATATCAATTTCAATATGGGTTTGGGCAGTTTTTTAGATAATGGAATTCGGTTTTCTGAAATCATAATCCAACAAGTTGAAGGCCCAAATGTTATCATAAATCCAAATTACGATGGAAATATTGAAACCTTATTATTAGCCCCAAATAATTCATTGGCAGCAGGTCAAAAAATAATTTTAGAGTTGTTTTTTGTTATAGCACCTTATGCATCAACTGTGTATAGTTTTTTCAATCAAATTAATATTTCTCAAACTCAGGGAAGTTTAGATGGTTTTAACGAATCTACTGCAGCAAATAAAAGACGCAATTCTTTTGTGTTTTGGTCTGATGGATTAGGAAATCATTTGGACAGATATTATAGAACAAATTCAGCAACAGCAGGCATTTCTTCTTCTCAACAATGTACTTGTAGTACGTCTAGTATGCGATTTTTATTCACCTCAAGTTCATCCACTGATATAAATATTGCTGAAGTAAATAAAACTCCCAATCGCATTTTAGAACACGAAGAAATCACGTATCAAATCACCATCAAAAATACCAGTGAATCTGTTCAATTAATCAATTTGCAAATTCAAGATCATTTAACAGCAACTTGTAGTGGAAATATTATTTCAGTTAGCAATCCTATAATTGCTAACTCCACAGCAACTTTAAATCCAACACTAAATCCAGCCTTTAATGGTGATACAAATCGAAATTTGTTTATCGGAAATGATGGGGTTTTAAGAAAAGATGAAACAATTACAGTACAATTTTCAGTCATTTATAATGAACCTTGTGTTGGTTCAAATAGGGCAATTTTCACCTCAAGAAATCCGTTAAATACTGTAGTTACATCCGCAAGATCTATCAATATAAATGCAACAACAGATTCTGATGTAGATGGAATTATTGATACTATTGATATTGATGATGATAATGACACCATTCCTGATGTTGACGAATACAATGGACTTGATGCATTTGGAGATGATGATGGAGATTTTATTCCAAATTATAGAGACACAGATTTTGGTGCTGATGCAAATGGTGATGGTATTGTAGATATTTTTGATTTTGATGGAGATGGCATTCCCAATCACTTAGATTTAGATAGTGATAATGACGGAATTTTAGACATTTTTGAAGCTGGAAATTCACTTTCAGATACCAATAGAAATGGACGAACCAACAATCCAGTTGGAGCAAATGGTTTCGATAATTTGCATGAAACAAATGATACAGTTTCAGCAAATAGAAATTACACTATTCCTAATTCTGATGCTGACAGTAATTTTAATTTTTTAGATATTGATGCTGATGGTGATGGAATTGTTGATATTACAGAAGCACAATTGACCAATAATTTCATTGCTCCCAATGGAATTGTTAGCGAAAACGGAATTGACACTGCATATCCAAATGGTTTGCTTCCAATTGATACAGATGTTGACACAATTCCTGATTATTTGGACATCAATGCTGATAACGATATTCGCGATGACATTATTGAAGGTTGGGATACAAATGTGGATGGAATTCCAGAAATTATTCCTATAAATATAGATGCAGACAATGATGGTTTGGATGATGCTTTTGACACGAATGACAATTTGGTAAATCCTACAAATGGACAAAATCCAACAAGTTTTCCAAATGCTGATAATGCAGATACTCCTGAGAGAGATTGGAGAGAACTCATTGCCATCAGAGTAATTCTTGATAATATTACTGTAACAGAAGGAGAAAATGTAGTTTTTACGTTTTCATTAGTAACCAAAAATGATGAAACAATTGCCATAGAAAGTGCTTCTCCAATCGTTATCAATTTATCAACTTTAAATGGTACAAATTCCACAACAATCTATGAAGTTGCAACTGCGCCATTTGATTTTTTAGGCTTCACCAACCAAACTTTTACGATTGCTCCAAATACAAATTCTGCCCAATTTACCATAACTTCATTAGAAGATCCTATTTTTGAGCAAACAGAATTTTTTACGCTTCAAGCAACCATCTCATCAAACAATACCTTAAATGATGAAGTTTTTGGAATTGGAACTATTTTAGATAATGATGTTCCTCCATCAATTTCAATGAATGATTCCA
>JANQTK010000200.1 GCA_030731695.1 Polaribacter sp. | reverse complement strand
GAAAGTTTCTAGTAGTGAAGCTACCTATGGTACTACTAAAATTATTTTTAGATAAACGCTAATATGAAAATTAAAAAAAAGAGGAACTTAAAAGTTCCTCTTTTTTTTTGCAAACTAATTAGTCATTTTGGAAATAAAAAATTTCAACAATTTTAATTAAATATCCTATTTAAAAAAAACGATACAAACTTGCCATTCAACTTTATAATATTACTGTTCAACGATATATCAATCTGAAAAGAAGTTAAAACTTTATCTTTATGCTTGTAAAACCTTGTGTAACAGCAATATTTTAAAATTTAATCATGAAAACCCCCCACAACAACTTCAAATTAGAAAATCTAAATGCTTTAAAAAATTTAGCTTTCTTTATTATTATTATTTTCATCAACATCTTTTCAACAAATGCACAATGTGTTACTATTAATGATTGTGATGGAGATGGAATCGTAAATTCTATAGATTTAGATGATGATAATGATGGTATTTTAGATTGCGAAGAAAATGGTTTAAACGTATCTTCTTTAAGTAGCTTATTTTCTTTAGCAGGTTCTGCCTCTATCGTGAATTCAAATGAAATAGAACTTACTCCAGACTCGCAAACACAAGCAGGATCAAGCATGTCTTTTGGGAAAATTGACTTTAATAATAATTTTAATTTTTCTATTGAAATTAATTTAGGTACTAAAGATATTGGAGCAGATGGTATAGCAATTGTTTTTCATAATGATCCTACAGGTATAAATACTGTGGGTATTTCTGGTCAGGGTATTGGAGCATGGCAAATTAAAAATGGTATTTCAATTGAATTTGATACCTATCAAAATAATGGAGAATTAATTAACGATCATACCCAAATAAAAAATACAAGAACTTGGGCTGAACTTACATCAATGACCGATTTAGGGAATATTGAGGATGGCAAATGGCATCTTGTTAGCTTCAATTGGAACGCAAATTCAAAAACTTTAAGCTACTCTTTTGATGGAAACTTCATTGCTAACTATACAGATGATTTAATTGCTAATATCTTTAATGGAGAATCAAAAGTTCATTTTGGCTTTACTGCTTCAACAGGAGGACAAAGAAATAGTCAAAAAATACGATTTGCAAATAACTTATGTACTTATCCATTAGTAATCGATTCAGATAATGATGGTATTCCAAATCATTTTGATACAGATTCAGATAACGATGGTTGTCCAGATGCTCTTGAAGGAGGAGGTAATTTCACAATAACAGATATCAATGGCCGATTAAAAGGTGGAGTTGATTCGAATGGTATACCATTAATAACATTAGGATTAAATCAAACAATAGGAACTAGTTTAGATGCATCAATATTATCAACTGTTTGTACAAATCCATACAATCCAACTATGCCCGCAAATTGTTTTAATGTTTTCGTTGAAAAAAACGTAACCTTAACTAGCGGAAATACAATTGGAAGTTTTGCTGCTGGTGGAGATATTACAATTAATGGTGATTATGATGTTGCTTTGCAAGATTGTGGATGTTTTAACATAAATGGAAATGATATTGGTCTTTTAGTGGGTGGTAAAGTCAACTATAATAATGGAAAATTAAATATTAGAAACGCGTCACAATTTGTAAAAATAGGAAATCAAAACGGAGCTAACGCATGGTATGCAGATCCTGAGAATGCTCCTACACCGATAAGAATTACACCAGAAAACATTTACTATTCAAATTCATATATTCAGTTGTCTGGAAATGCTTCAAATTTTAATGCATCATCATCAACAAATTCTGTATTTGAAAAAAATGTAATTGATTTTCCTTTGGCATTCCAAAGACTAAGAACTAATACTACAAGCATGTCAGAAAATGTTCATAATGCCTCTTTAAAAGATGCTAATGGTAATTCAATTACAAACACAAACTTACCAAATCATATTGAAGTTTTTCTTAATAATGGTGCAAACTATATCAATATAAATGCAGCAGATTTGAATAACGTACAAATTTTTAATACACAAAATCATGCGAATTCTGACAAATATTTAATTATCAATGTAAACGCTCCTGGTGTTTTTAATTGGAATGTTTGGTCTCAAGGAGGTATTGACAATCAAGATGCAGCTCATATCATTTATAACTTTTACAACACCACTGAATTAAATTTAGAAGGGAGCAACACTATTTATGGTTCTATTTTAGCTCCTTTTGCAAGTATCACAAAAAGTGTAAATAAAGCAGATGTAGTTGGGCAGGTAATTGCATCTTCCTATTCACAAGACGGGGGAATTATTCATTGCTCAAATTTTAAATCAGACATAAATGCATCTATATCAGTAAACGTATCACCAATCGCTGAATTTACAGTTAATAATAACGAATGCTTAATTAATAATACATTTGTTTTTAAAAATACCTCAAACACATATCCAGCAGCACAGCCAATAGAACCTATTTCATATTCTTGGGATTTTGGAGACGGAACAAATAGTGTTTTAATGGAGCCTACTAAAACTTATGCAATTTCAGGCACCTTTACTGTTACTTTGGTTGCCACAAATGCATTTGGTTCTAATTCCAAAACTTTACAAGTAACCGTATTGCCAAAAATAGATGCACAGGTAACAATTAGTACTACAAATTCAGGAAATAATTCTGTAGATAAGTATGTTACTTTATTAAATTCAACCGATTTTACAAGTTACGAATGGACTTTGCCTGGAGAAATAACTGCCTCACATCAAAATCAGGAAAGTGTAACAATGAGTTTTTCTCAAGCTGGGATATATACTCTTACTTTTTCAGGAATTAACACAAATGGCTGCTCTGTAGAAACAGAAATTTCAATAACTGTAGCTTCTGCCGAAGTTACTACTGGAAATGCTGGTGGGGTAGAATCTGAAAGTTTGGGTGATGCCATTTCTAAAATCTATGTAAATCGTAAGAAAAATAGCATTCCTACTGAGTTTGTAAAATCCGAACAAAACCTTTATAACAAAACATTGTTGAAACAAGCACAACCGTATCAAGGTAAAGGACAAACCATGCTTGACATGTTCCCTACTGAATTAGTTGCAGGAAATGTGGCAAACGTTACCTCTCCTACTGATATTTTAGATTACACCATTGCTGATGAAGTGCTGTCTGTAGATTTCTCTTTCGACGGAAAAACAAAAGGGGTGGTTTTAGGTATCAAAACTTCGGACAAAGTGTATAACCACACAAAAGCGTCTTGTGATAGATTGCGTGGTGCTGAAATTTTAACTGTGAAATCTGTACAATTAGAAGGTTATAATTTCTTAATGCAAGCCATCAAACAACGAAATGGTGTGGTGGAACACGCTATCTCTTTTGCGGTTTCTAAAAATAATAATGATGCGAATTACAGCATGCAAACAAATTGGTATGTAAATCACTACACCAAGTTTAATGACATGTATAATTTCCAAGTGTGGTCAACAAATCCTGAGGATACTCAAAAATTGGTGAAAGACATTTTAGCGAATTTGAAATCGTTTATTCCTGTAACTCAATCCGAAAAACACAGAATGCCTAAAACCTATGCAGCTAAAGTTTCAAGAGTGGCCAACAACTTAGTATTGAAATTGAAAAGTGATGCTGGTACAATTGGCGGTGAAATTGAAATGGAAGAAAAATATGCTGAAACTGCTGGAAACGTAAAACAACGGTACAATCCTATCAATGCAAAAGCGGAACAAACTGTATTGATTGACATCAAAGATGCCTATGAATATGATGGATTGATCAAAGTGAATGGCCAAA